>JASFUN010000157.1:0-5236 GCA_050050255.1 Anaerolineales bacterium
GAGCGGGGTGCGAGGACATGAACAATGCTTCCAGGTGGGTAAAAAAAAGAGCCTCTCGCTTGTGGAGAGGCTCATAGTCGTTGGATTTCAGGCGTCATTGGTTAGAGCGCAGATTGGCCTTGTTTCGAAGCGTAAAATGGGCTCTCGCCGGAGGTGTGGTCTGTGGTATCCACAACCGTGGAAACTTCGGGGATACCTTCCTTAATCATCACCTCGACGCCCTGTTTGAGCGTTACATCGACCATGCCGCAGCCCTGACAGCCGCCGCCAAAAGCGATGAACGCCGTGCCGTCCTCGTAATTAAGCAGGGACACAAAACCGCCGTGGGCTCCGACGCTGGGGTTAATCTTGGTATCGAGTAATTCCTGGATCGACTGGGCAACGGGATCCTTCCAAACCGGGTTGGGATTATCAATCATGAACCCGCTCCGGAAAGTATCCTGCTTGAAGTCGACGTTGGAACCCTTCATATTCTCGGCGCTCTCGGCGTCGATGAGCACCGAGAATTGCTCGAAATCAACCTTCTCGTCGTCGGGCTGCTGCTGATCCTGAGGGACGAAACGCAGGGAGTAGCGGAACCCTCCCGGGCCACGCCCCATGATCTGCATTCTCAAAGCCAGGTCAGACTCTTCTTCCTTGGCCAGGATTTCTTGGATTTTCGCTTGTGCTGTTTCGGTAATTGTGATCATGTACACCTCCTGCCGCAAAGATTATACCTCGCAGCCAGAGCGTGTCAGCTAGCTTCGGGGCAGTGAGGCGCGCGGCGCGTATCAGCAGCTGTAGGAACCCGGGAAGTCAGGAAGCTGGTGTACCCGCGGATCCTTACTCTTCGCTCAGGTCGATGCTGAAGACGCAGGTACAGTCCCCTTTGCTGCGGTGATCGAGGCGTTTGACCTGCTTTCCAAGCGCAGATTGGATCAGGTGCTCGTCGAGCTGGCAGACCTCAGGATGCGCATCCACAACGGATTGGTACGGGCAGGAATGTTGAATCACGCGCAGCTCGCTGCCGTTGCGTTTCCACTCCAACGAGAAGCCCTCTCGATCCATAATCTTGGCAAGCGATCGCGCCTTCTGCTCGACTCCTACTTCGTCAGGAATGTCTATACCTGAATTTTGGATGATGCGATCGGCGACCCTGCGCAGGAAACTGCGCAGAGCGCGGTTGCCATGCTCATCTTTGAGCGTATCGAGCACGACGCTGGAAAGGCGATCGTATTGTTTGGGGAAGCTTTCCTCGCCCTTCTCGGTCAGCTCATAGATGATGCATGGGCGGCCGATAGGCTGACGGCGGCTTTCGCCCTCGATCAGGGCGTCCCGTTCGAGAATGGCCAGATGGTGGCGAACAGCTCCCAGGGACAGTTCAAAATGCTCTGAGAGCTCGCCGGCGCTGAGGCCGGGATTTCGCTGAAGGTGAGCAAGGATCTCTTGACGGGTATCTTTCATCGCTTGGCGCTTCTCTCCCTGTCCTATTTTGGTCCAAAACTATAGCATGTATGCACAGAATTACACAAATAATTATATATCAAATATTAATATTAAATTTATTGACTAAAGTATTCCGGGGTGCTACCATGGGGGCGCTAAGGGGGGCCTGAGTGTCCCGGTCTCCCGCTAAACACATCGCCGCACCCTGCAGTTCGTTTCCTTGAGGCGCGGTGAAGGATCAGATTGGGCAGCCGGATCGATCAGGAAGTGATCTTCCGGCATACACAATGAGGGTTTGACATGGAACTGAGTAAGTTGACCAATATCAACAGCCGGATGTTAAAAGACCGTTATATTGAAGAGATCACCAAAACGCCGCTCCTGACCTCCGAGGAGGAAGTCGATCTGACCGGCAAGATCCGGGCGGCTGAAAGTGCCCGTGAGCAACTTGCCAGCGGGGCGTATGATGAGAAGGATGTCGAGCAGATCCAGCAGGCGATCGAGGAAGGAACGGCCGCGCAGGAAAAAATCCTGCTCGCCAATACCCGCCTCGTGCTCAGCGTTGCCAAGCGTTATACCGGGCGCGGCATCCCGCTCCTGGACCTCGTCCAGGAAGGCATCATCGGCTTGATGCGTGCTACGAAAAAGTTTGAACCGGAACGGGGCAACCGCTTCAGCACCTATGCCACCTGGTGGATCCGCCAGGCGATCACCCGCTCGATCGACAACAACGCTCGAATCATACGTTTGCCCGTTCATAAGAACATCGAGATCAACAAGGTCGCCTACACCCGCAATGAGCTGATGCAGGAATTCGGGCGGGAGCCAACCGAGGAAGAGATCGCCGAAGTCCTCGAGATGACACCCCAGCAAGTGCTGGAGACCATGCGCATCAGCCAGACACCAATCTCGCTCGAGCTGCCACAGGACGACGATGAAAACCGCACACTTGCCGACTTGATCCCTGATGATGAAGCCTCCTCGCCGGAAGAAAGCACGACCGAGACGATCATACAGGAGCAGATCCAGGACTTGCTGGATGAGCTTCCGATGAGGGAAGCACGCGTGATCATGCTGCGCTACGGATTCAAAGATGGTCGCACCTACACGCTGCAGGAGGTCGGGGATGCGATGGGCATCACGCGGGAACGGGTGCGCCAGATCGAATCGCAGGCGATGAACCGACTGCGTGCGACCGCGCGCGAGATCCGATAGTTTATACTGAGTGACAAGGAGGTAGGCGATGGCTGACCCGATAGGGCTTGCACTCATTCGAGCTTACGCGCAAGGGGAAGACCTTTCACCGGCGGAGATGGAGACCGTGCGCGGGACGATGTACTTGATCTCGCTGTACCTGCGCCCTCAGCGCCAATGGGAGGACTTTGTCTGGCAGGGACCAGATCATTTCATTAAAGAGATGTGGCCGGAGGTTGAGGGACGTCATGAAATGCTGAACGGCTTATTCAGCCACGGGGCGGTCAAGCCCTGAACTTCTGCGAGGTGTAGCTTTTGTGAGCCTTCCGAAACCGGAAGGCTCTTTTTCTTTATATATGCAACAAACAATCCCCTTTCGCTGTATAAACTAGTAGTGATGGATGAGCTTTCAGATCAGGCCTTGATCCGCCGAACGCGCAGCGGCGATTTACCGTCATTCGGAGTTGTCGTCCAACGCTATCAGGGATCGGTTTTCAACGTCTGTTATCGTTTCATGGGCGAGCGCCAGTTAGCCGAGAACCTTACACAGGACACATTCATCCGCGCCCATCAACGCCTGGAGAGCTACGATGACAGCCGCCCGTTTGGACCGTGGATACGCAGGATCGCTGCCAATTTATGTATCAACGAGTTGAACCGGAGTAAGAAGTTGGTGTTTTCGCTGGACGAGCAAATGGACACGCCCATTGAACGCGTACTCAGAGGACCCGAGCAGGCACAGGTAGCCCGGGAGCGGCGGCAAGAGGTCAGGCAGGCGATCAGCGCACTCCCGCCACATTACAGAGCCGTGATCGAGCTGCGCCACTTCCAGGATCTCACCTACAAGGAGATCGCTCAGGCGTTGTCCATCCCGCTGAGCGATGTCAAGAGCCACTTGTACAGAGCCCGGCAATCACTTGCCCAGAGGTTAGCAGCCAATGTCTGAATCCAAATCAAACCATCACCCTGATGATCTCACCCTGGACGTCTATCTGGACGGGGAACTGCCGACCGGTGAAGCCCGGGGGATCGAAGCGCACCTGGAATCCTGCTCTGTCTGCCGGGAACACCTCCAGGCGCGCCGGGCATTTTTCGAACTCATCGTCTCATCCGAGGAGGTCTCCCTGAAAAGGGATGTGTCGACATATGTGCTCGGAAGCCTACAACGCAGCCGGCTGCGTCTGCTTGCTGGCGTCCTGAGCTTGGAGGCCATCTTTGCGATCACACTCCTGGCGATCTTCGGCCCCCGGATGGGCGCCCGCATCGCGGGGTTTTTTGAGCCAGAGCAGATCACCGATTCGATGCTCTGGTTGGCTGAGGGCGTCGAATGGCTGGACGGTAGGGTAGAAGCCGCTTTGGTGGCGATGGCTGATGCCGTCGATTTAATGCCGCTTTCGGGTTTTCAAGGGTTGCCCTTGTTACAGTTGAGCTGGATGCATTGGGTGGGACTATTCGTGGGGATCTTATTGCTATGGGTGCTGATAAACCGTGTGTTGATGGGAAGCCTGGAGATAAACCGGACCAGGCTTTCGTAGAAAGGATTTTCCATCGCATGGTGAGCCGGCACTGTTTGGCAACTCGATGTCAGGAGGTTCGTGATGAACCAAGGTCTAACTGTTCTACTGCTCAGCATCATCGTTTTCTTCTGTGTGCTGGCGCTCTTCATTGTGATGCAGGCCCTATTCCGGGCCTGGGTGGAGGCGGTCAAGCAAAACGCGCGTGAAACTGCTGGGCGTTCACTGGCGATCGGTTTTGTGAATGCGCTGATGCTGACGGCTTTGAGTATTGGTCTCTGGACGCTTGGTGACAACACCGGGTTTCCGGTTTTCTCCTTACTGGGGTTGATCTTAATGGTGGCTCTGATCATCGCCACCGTATTCGGTCTGACCGCGATGGCTGTGCTGATCTCGGAACGGGTGCTGCCCGAGAGCCAGGGATGGCGGCAGCTTGCGGGCGGGGGAGGCTTGTTGGTGCTGGCATGTTTGACACCTTACCTCGGCTGGTTCGGCCTGCTGCCCTATGTGATGTTTCGTGGCTTGGGCGCTTTCATTATGAAAGTAGTCCAGGCCTGGCGTGCGCGCGGCCAGAAAACGCAGGGCCAAAGCTAGGATCGATGATCTACCCGGGGCGGGACAGGGGCCGGCCAATGGCCGGCCCCTTCATATGAAAGGGCGTTTATGTTTCAGGGGGACCAGGACAAGAAAGCTTCCAGGACGCGCAGATTCATCCATAGATCGGTGTCCTGGTGGTTGGTCAGCTCGATATCGATAGCGGCTATCCCCTGGTCAGAGGCCCAATCGATCAGCTGGCCAGTGTAAACACAGCCTGTCTCAACCGGGGGGTAAGGATAGTCGCTGACTGCCGCCACGGCTTCAGCCAGGCTGATCGAAGCCTCGTCCGGCGGTTGCCCGCCGGGGAAAATACCCAGCGCCGCGCTGTGGTAATTGATCAACCCCTCAATCTGGTAGGTCAGGAGGAAATCCATCAGGGCCTCCGTCTCTGGTTCGGAAGCCGGATCCGATCCACCGGTGACGAATGTATAAGTCCAGCAGCCATCCAGAGGCCATTCCCGCTGCCAATGGGAGGGGAAATTGCGGTTGAGGTCGACGAGATTTTC
>JASFUN010000158.1:0-5227 GCA_050050255.1 Anaerolineales bacterium
GAAAGGAAGTCATTAACCACCTGCATCCCGGGATCGGCGAGGACGGCGTTGATCGCCTCGAGCCGCGCTAAAGGGATAGTCAGACGGGAGCGGAGATCTTCAATCGTCATTTGCATTCTCCTGATTCAAATCTTTGACAAGAAGGCTACTCGATAAGCTTTTTCAGCTCTTCCATTTGCTCATCTTTCATGCTGAACCAATTCTCGGGTTGTGGAAAATCACCTGCTTGAACCTCTTTAACGTACTCTTTCAGGCCGTCCGTAATTATCTTGCCCGCGTCGGCGAAAACTTTCGCCATGCGCGGCTTGAACTTTGGGTACAGACCGAACATATCATGATAGATAAGCAGCTGGCCATGCGCGTGTGGACCGGAGCCCAGGCTGATGTTGAAACAGGTCTCCATACGTTCCGTGATCAGCTTGCTCAATCGGCTCGGGATCATCTCGTATAGGATTGCAAAAGCACCCGCTGCCTCAAGCGCCTTCGAATCATCCATGATCTTCTTGGCCTGCTTCGCCGCGCGACCCTGCACGCGGTAGCCACCCAACGCGCTCACGCTCTGGGGGGTCAAACCCAGGTGGCCCATCGCCGGGATGCCTGCCGATACGATGCCCGCAATCCGGTCAGCCATCTCGCTGCCGCCTTCCAGCTTGATGGCATCACAGCTAGCCTCCGCCATGAAACGGCCCGCGTTCCGGATTGCAGTTTCAACGCTAGGTTGGTAACTCATGTAGGGCATATCCCCGATGAGGAAGGCGTTCGGAGAACCGCGGCGAACAGCCTGTGTGTGCCTGATCATGTCATCCATCGTCACGGGAAGAGTCGTGTCGTAGCCAAGCATGGTCATGCCCAGGCTGTCTCCGACCAGGATGATGTCGACCCCGGCTTGTTCTTGGAAATATGCGGTCGGGTAATCGTAGCAGGTCAGCATCGTGATGGGAACGCCATCCTCAACCTTCTTGAACAAAGTGCGCAGCGTGACCTTCTCTCGGTCACTCATAGTTGCCTCCTTAAAGAAATGTGAGGTGATCCGGTATCTTCAGCTGGGGTCCTTACAGCAGCTTGAGGTAGTGAATGGTTTAGACCCATGGCCACTTGGAGGGATCCTTACCGGGTGGGGTTGATCCAATGGAGTCTAGAGTAAAGCCTGAAAAAGGACAAGCTCAAGTCCTGTCCCGGGGGTAGCTAGACCCGAACGAGGGTCCCCTCCCGCTTACCGGCGAGGACATTTCTAAGTTGCCCCGGTTGTTCAGCCGAGAAGATCAATATTTCAAGTTCAGGGTCGGTCTTTGCAAGGTCAAGACAGAGGTCGACTTTGGCCGCCATCCCACCGGTCACATCCTCGCCGTCCGGTGAATCAAAGATCAGGTTTTTACGAATCTCCGGTGTTATCTCCTCCAGGAGTTCCGGCTCTGGACCAGCCACGTCGTATACGCCTTCTGCTCTGCCAGCCAGCAGCAGCCGACCGGGTTTTATCGATTGAGCAAGCTGGATGAAGACCTCTTCCGTGGATGCAATTGAGCTCCCTCTTGTCTGGTCGAAGACAACATCACCATAAACCACGGGAAGCAATCCGACTTCAAGTGCTCGCTTGATTGGCTCATTTGCCATGGAAATCAGCTTGCCATCCCTGCTGATGGCAGATGCCGAGGGGGGAAAGGCGATCGCGGGTAAGCCGTGTGAGATGAGGGCTTCGACCAGCATCGTATTGAGCTCACGTGCCGCATGCCAGACGGCGGCGAAGCCCATCCAATCCCGTTCCGATTGGGCTCCGAGATGAGTGCCGTGTTCTGCAGCGACTGTATGGCCAAAAGAGCCCGAACCATGACCAAGCAGCAGCCTGGATGAAGGAAGCTCTTGAATGTGCTCGGCAATTTCACTGGCAATACGGTCGATCGTTCGGGGCCGGGCAGCTTTATCGCCACTTTTATCAGTGATCACCGATCCACCCAGTTTTAAAAAGGTAATCATTGCACCCTCGTTTGAAATACTTGTGTTGCGCCGGCTTCGCGCAGCGATTGCTTCACACCTTCTGTGATCTCCGGATCAACAAGCGCGATCATAAATCCGCCCTGTCCGGCTCCGGAAAGCTTTGCCCCGCTCGCTCCAGCTTGTGCGGCGGCATTGATGAGTTTATCCAGAGCCTTACTGCTTACCCCAATATCTCGCAGCAAGTTCTGATTTTGATCCATTAATGGTCCCAGCAAATCGATATCACCACGCGAGAGGGCACCATATGCCAGGTCGACGGTACGCTCGATCGCATCAAACACCTTTTCGTATCGAGTTCGGTCGGCTTCCCAACCTGTGCGGACTTCAGCGACCACCTCAGAAGTCGGTGTAATCACCCCGCAATGTCCCATAATGAGTGTAAATGATTTGCGGATGTTGAACCGTTCGACCGGCTTCCCGCGTCGAAAGTAAACTGGCATTTCATAACTAATCACGGTGTTGTCCACCCCTGAAGGAGTGCCATGATGCAGTCGCTCAACTTCAAATGCGATCTCAGAGATGGTCGCATCAGTAAGCTTCAATCCAAAATGACGGCTGATGCCGCGCGCAATTGCTACCGTGATCGCTGCTCCAGATCCAAGCCCTGCAGCGATGGGGATGTCTGAGGTAATGGTGATACGCATATTGGCTGGATGGGTCACATGCAGGGCTTCAAAGCTCAGCAGGATTGCAAGAGCAAGCGGATTTTGCCTGTCGACCTCGCTCAGAAGGAACGATGCTTCCAGGTCTGGCGTTCGAACAAGGATGCCGCTGTGCCCCTCCGGTGGCAGTGCATCGACCTGTACGGTGGCGCGTATTGATGGCAAGGGAACTGCGATGGCAGGCTTGCCATAAACGACCGCGTGTTCGCCGAAGAGGATAACTTTGCCTGCTGCGCTCGCGCTGGTCATGGAGAGAGGTAGAGCACAAAAATTACACTTAGCGCCCAAAGTGCAACCGTGCTCATGAGAGGGATATCCTCCAGCAGCAGGTCTTCTGGTGCACCGCCTTCGCCCTTGACATGGATCAGGAATAGGTACCGGAAGATCCCATAAATCACGAAGGGTATAGTCAGCATCATCGTGTGATTCTCGGGTAGGTTCTCCGCCGAAAACGTATACAGGGAGTAGGCAACGATTGTGGTGCTGCACACGATGGAGAGCAATTGGTCTATGAAAGAGATGGTGTAGCCATCGAGAACCCGCCTGTGTGAGTTGGCTTTATCAGCGAGCAGGATCATCTCAGCACGCCGTTTTCCCAATCCCATGAAAAGCGCAAGCAGGGTGACACAAACATACATCCACGGCGAGAAACGCTGCACGGTGATCAGCGTCACACCGGCAGCAACCCGCAAGACGAAGAATGAAGCCAGGGTGAGCACGTCAACTATCGCAACATGCTTGAGGAAAAACGAATAAAGCAGATTCAAGGCAAGATAGGTCAGGAGGATCAAGCCAAAGCCAGGTTCGAGCAGAAAGGATCCGCCAATTGAGATTATGAAGAGCGATATAGCGGCCGCTCTGGCGAGTGGAACGGGCAGTTCTCCAGATGCGATCGGACGCTTTCGTTTGACAGGGTGGGCGCGGTCCTGGTCGAGGTCGACCAGGTCATTCATCAAATAGACTGCGCCAGCACCCACGCAGAGCAATGCGAACCCGATCACGGTCCTGAGCAAGGGTTGAGCCTGGAGTAATTGCTGGTCGAAAACCAGGGCGGTGAAGATGATTCCGTTCTTGACCCACTGCTTGGGTCGCATCGATTTAACCAGCGCTTTGAACATGCCAAGCATGATAGCAGGAAGGGATTTGTCGAGCAAGGCTAAGCATGCGTGGGCATGCGGGCCCGAAGCGTGTACAATCCAGCCAATGGCAAAGAAAGAGCGCGTCGATATACTGTTGGTTGAACAAGGTCTGGTCGAGAGCCGGTCGATGGCACAAAGGTTGATCATGGCCGGCCAGGTGCGTGCAGAGGGCCAACGCGTCCATAAGGCTTCTCAGCGCTTCCCTCCCGGCATTAGCCTGTCGGTTATGGAACTGCCCCGCTATGTTTCCCGAGGTGGTGAGAAGTTAGAGGCTGCGCTGCAGGAATTTCCGATCGAGGTCGCCGGCGCCATTTGTGCTGATGTCGGTTCCTCAACGGGTGGATTCACCGATTGCCTCTTACAGGACGGGGCTGCTAAGGTGTATGCAATCGATGTTGGCAAAGGGCTTCTGCATTGGTCGCTGCGCAACGATCCGCGGGTAATATTGATGGAAGGTGTGAATGCAAGGTACCTGGAGGAATTGCCCGAGCAAGTGCGCATAGCCACAATAGATGCGGCTTTTATCTCTCTGAAACTGCTGCTACCAACGATTAGATCCTGGCTCGAACCGAATGCGGATGTCATCGCGCTGGTCAAACCTCAATTTGAAGCAGGTGCGGAGCAGGTTGGCAAAGGGGGCATTGTCAAAGATGTCAACGTTCACCGCCAGGTACTGCAGGTTGTTATGCATGCTGCCAGCGAACTAAGTCTGGCTGTAATGGGACTGCTTCGTTCCCCCATAACGGGTGCGAAAGGAAATGTGGAATTCCTGCTTTGGTTGCGATTCGGTGCTAAAGGAAAGCAGCTGGACGACTTGATCGCTGCGGTTCTCCCGGTATCCTGATGGACTACAACCCTAAGGTATACTCTTGGATTGTTTTTACCAATACTCTTTCAGCATGGGGAAAATTTCTGGGTAAGCGTATCTCAAGAAGACCATATGACACCTACAATCGGTAATCGTCCTGGCGCGAGGAGATGGTTTGGATTGCTGTTCGGCCTCCTGATCAGCGCACTTGCCGCATACCTCGTGTTGCAGTGGGCCGGATGGGAGCCGCTCGTTGAAGCGTTGCGGCAGGTCGACCTACAATTGATCGCTCTGGCAGTGATCATATTTTTACTCTCGATGCTTGCGCGGTCCCTCTGCTGGCGTGAACTTCTGGACAGGGAGTATTCGTTGCTCCAGGTCCTGGCTGCGCTGAATGAAGGCTACCTGCTTAACAACATGCTCCCGTGGAGATTGGGTGAGTTCGGGCGTGCTATTTTATTGGGGCGCAAAGGTAAAAAAGGCACGCTAAACGTCCTGGCGACCATATTCGTAGAGCGCATGCTGGATGTGTTTATCGCATTCAGCATTTTAATCGCCTTGCTTCCGACTGCAGCCGGGTTGCCGGAGGCCCGGCGAACAGGATTCATCCTGGCCGGGATTCTGAT
>JASFUN010000159.1:0-5223 GCA_050050255.1 Anaerolineales bacterium
CATCGTAAGGGATTGCAGTTCAACATCAAGGGTAAGCGAGATGTTCTCTCCCTCGGGTGGATGTCCTGTGATCAGGCGATGCCAGGTGTTCTCGAACAGCGTGCCACGCTCCAAACCACGCAAGACATCGTCCATAGTATCCTCGATGCCGGATTGTCCATAGACCATCGAATCGAAGCCCACGACCGGTCCAGCTGCAGCATAAGGATAAAACCTTTCATAGCCGCCAGGGTCTCCCCTCGATTGGGCAAGTACCGTCCCGTTTCGGTCCGTGATCTCCCCGCGCTTTACAAACCGGCTGTCCATTGAACGGCGTGGGTTATCCGTCCTTGCGACCAAACTGGGAGCCCTATAGATCGTCCACCAGCCGGCGATGAATGCCAGTAGAGCCCATGCCAATGTGAACCCGATCTGGATGGAATCAAAAGCACGGAACCTGGTCCTCTCGAGCGCTCCTGGCTGGGAGAGCAAAAGCAAGATCGCAAGAGATGCGAAACTTGTGAGCAGTGAAGAGCCGCCGTATGAAACGAAGGGCAGCGTGATCCCCACTAGAGGCAGGGCGCGCATTACCCCGCCGATGATGAATATCGCCTGCAGACCGAGTGTCAGTGTAAGGCCGACAGCCAGAAAACGGGCGAACGTGTCAGTGTGCCTCAGACCGATCTTCAAACCGCGGTTCACGAATACCGCAAGCAGAGCGATGAGGGCTACCGCACCAACAAGGCCAAATTCTTCGGAGATCGCAGCAAAAATAAAATCGGTGTGACTGGCAGGCACAAAACCCGGGGAGCCAAGGCCTGGTCCTCTCCCCACGATTCCACCTGATGCGATTGATATCAGCGATTGGACTATTTGATAGGAGGCGCCGCTTGGATCCAGCCATGGATTGAGCCAGGCTTGCACCCGGACTTGAACGACATCAAAAAGAAAGTAGCTGAGCACCCCTCCCCCGAGAGCAACAACGGCGCTAAGGATCAAAACCTGCCATGCGCCGGTGGCAAGGTACAGGAGGATCGCCAGCAGAGCCAGGAACATCATCCCCGTGCCCAGGTCACGCTGGACGACAAGAAGCAAGACCGAGAGCCCCCAGACCAGGATCAAGGGTAGAAAGTCCCGTAACGGCAACCCCGCCCGGGAAGCACCGCTCAAGCGCAGCCTGTCCCCCAGATAGGAAGCCAGGAAAGCGACAAGAAAAAAGCGCAGGGGTTCAGATGGCTGAAAGTAAACGCCGCAGCAACCGAGCCAAAGCCTGGGTTCCCCGCCGAGAGGATTGGTCCCCAGAACCAGTGTGATAGCCAGCAGTGTCAGGGCTATGCCCATCCATAGATAGCGGTAATTTCGCAGCCAGGTCAACTTTGGATCGAGTCTGTACAGCCCGAGCACAAGCAGGCAAGCCAGACTGAACCACAGCGTTTGCCGTATGCCGAAAGCCGGATTGAGACGCCAGATTATCAGCGCTCCCCATCCGCTGAGGAGCAGTGCAATAGGCAGCAAGAAGGGATCGCGTTGGGGGACGGCACGTTCGGCTTCTCTGTGGAGCAACCACGCACCTGCTGCCCAAACCGGAAGAAAGATGAGCTGCCTGAACTCACCAGGGAACGACCCCCAATCCTGCAACCGTGCGGATTGAGCGAAGGTCAAGCCCAGCGCGACGAGGGTGAGAAAAGCAAACGCGAGGCACAGAAGCGCCGCCTCGCGTTGATGGGTCTTATCTTCAGGACTAAGAGCGAAAACGTTCCACAAGGAGAGACAACCTCTCTTTTTCTGAATCGGGGATCTTCTTCAATGAAGTTGCAAAAGAATTTTCCAGCGCCTGCTGACATTCGCAGCGGCGGTCGTCGTCAAGCCGAACCAGGAGTTCCTTGAGCGCATCCTGGGCCAAACGCGTGTTTTGCTTGACAATTTGAAAGACCATATTGGCTGAGACCGGTTCTTCGGTTTGATGCCAGACATCGTAGTCCGTGATATGTGCCATGACGCTATAGCAGAGTTCCGCCTCACGCGCCAGAAAAGCCTCCGGTGAAGTTGTCATCCCGATGATCGACATCCCCCATGCCCTGAAGGTGTTGGATTCAGCGCGTGTGGAAAAGCGGGGTCCCTCGATAGTGATATATGCTCCGCTGCGGTGGACCGCTTCCGCGACCTCTGCCACACTATCTGCCAGACGAGTAGAAAGGTCTGGACAGAATGGGTCCGCAACACCTACGTGTGCGACGAGGTGACCGTCGAAAAACGAATTAGCGCGGTTTTTTGTGTTATCAAATAGCTGATTCGGCACCACGATCTCGCCGGGTTTGTAGTCTTCCCGCAAAGATCCGCAGGCGCTGACCGAGACCACCCGATCCACACCAAGTGATTTCAGCGCATAGATGTTAGCTCGATATGGGACTTGCGTAGGGGATAGGGAGTGATCGAAACCATGGCGAGCCAGAAAGACGACGCGCTTCCCCGCAAGATCTCCGATGATGAAGGGTGAACTCGGATCACCGAACGGCGTTTTAACCTGCCGTTCCTCAACATTCTCCAACCCTTCAATTGCGTATAAACCAGATCCTCCGATTACACCCAGCACCGGTCTATCAGCCATGATGCCTCACTTTCTTAAGGACGGATCCATCGCATCTCCAGGATGGTCCTACAGGGTGCTCACGAGCTCCAGCGACTCCGAGCTGGAATATATTCTAATTTGCTTCATGAGCCGCGACCATTGCACCGCCTGCATCCTCGACAACGAGCCTAAATTCTACGTTGCCAAATGAGATCGTATCTCCATCGGTCACCGCCAGAGGCTCATCGACAGGCACAGCATTCACCGCTGTTCCGTTCCGAGAACCCAGGTCCTCCAGCCACCACTGTCGATCTGAGAGGTAGGAGAGGCGGGCATGATGTGCAGAGACGATCTCGTCGTCCAACACAATCGTGTTATCGGCAGCTCTACCGATAAGATTGAGATTGTCAAGCGGGTAAGACTCGCCTTGTTTCGAGCCCGTTTGCAGCATCAGCCGAGCGGCGGGCATGACCACCGGCCGGGGGGAGTGCTCGCGTAGATCCTGGCGCTGAAAAACCAGGATGACGATCAGAAAGCCAAAAAGCAGCACGCCCATCAGGACGCGCAAGATTAGCAGCACCAGGCCGGGGCTCATTCTTCTTCTTCTTCGTCGTCTTGATCGTTGCGATCGATGATATGCGTTATCTGGTCCCCGGCGGGTCGAGGCGGAAATGGCGGCGCATAAACCGGAGTCTCATCCGGCGGACCGCCCGGGTCTTCACCATAAACCAGACGGGTATCGGCCAGCGCGATGACATCGCCTGGTTGCAGAATATGGTGGCTGACCATTCGGCCATTAACCCTCGTCCCGGCCGAAGAATTCAAATCGAAGATCTCGAACCTCCCAGCCCGAATGCGTATTTGCGCATGGGTCCTCGAGATGCGCTGGTCATCAATAATCAGGTGGTTATCGAGGCGTCTCCCGATATTGATGACCGGTCGGCTCAATGGGAAATGACGTTCGCCATCGACGATTAAATACGCCCCGCGTGGGATCGATTGGGCCTCCGCCTCCTGAGTTCGCTCCATCGCCTTCGTTAAAGCCAGGGGACTGGTGCTGTGCCATGCGACTACTCGGATGGTCTGTCGTCCTTGCGTTGGATCAGACGCTACCGTGACGACTGGCTCACGGAAGATCATATAACCACAATCGCGTGCCACCTGCAGGAGCTCCTCCGCCAGGATTTCATGCAAGTCCGGAGCCGACTGAAGCAGCACGCTGGCATCGGATGGATGGAGCGTCAGCGCAAAGCGATCCGGGGCGAATGGTTTCCCGTCCTCTGTGTAGCGGACACCATCACCCAGTGCACGCGCGAGCTGGGCAATGGCTTGAGAAGGTGAGAGCGATGCGCCTGACAGGCGCGAAAGCGCACCTTCCACAAAATTCTCTATACTTCGTTCGATTTTATCTATCGGTGAAGTAGCCATAAATATCCGCGGGATAATCCAGCGTTAATCTCTCTGCTCGCTGAAATCGCTCAATCAGTTAGGTTCTCGGTATCGTCAAGCGCTTTTCTGATCTGCTCAGCACTCAGGTCAAGCGGGGTGACCCGATCGCGAACGTCCGGGTCTTGCTCAGGTTCATATGGAGGAGTGGTTTCAGGCGGACCTCCCGTATCCTCCCCGTAAATCAAATCGATGCTGGCAACGCCGATCACATCACCGGGGCGCAGAAAGTGCTCACGCACTTCTTTGCCGTTCACACGTGTGCCAGCAGTGGAACCCACATCCTCCAGAAGGTAACGTTGGTTGCGGGCGATCAAGCGAAAATGTTCCCTCGAAACATGCGGATCGTCAAGCACCAGATCGTTATCTAATCTGCGACCGATGCGGACCACCGGATTATTCAATTCGAAGTGCTGGCGCCCATCCACAACGAGGAACGCTCCACTCGGAGGCGACTGTGTGTCATGCTCTTCAGAAGTGCTCATTTTTTCCGCGAGCGCGAGGGGATTGCTGCTGTGCCAACCGATGACCCTGAGATCCTTCTCCCCGAGCGTTGGATCTGTTGCCAGGGTGACATGTGGCTTCATGATGATTTCGTATGTGAAGGCTGTCAAGATGTCCATCAGGATCTCACCGATCCTGGCCTGGACCGGTTCAGAGACCACCCTCGGCCTCTCAATGTGCTGGGAGTTCAGGGTGATCGTGTATTGATCAGGGGGATAAGCTTTACCCGATGGGGCTAAGCGAGTGCCTCCCACGATCTCTCGCGCAAATTGGGCCGCTAATTCGGGGTCTGAAAGCCAATCCAGTTTTAGATCCCGGGAAGCCGTTTGCAGGGGCTGATCCAGGGCCTTCTGGATTCTTTTGATCCGTTGTTCCATTAAACCGATTATACCTTCATGATTTGTAATGGTGTAAGGTCTATTCGTACTATACTAAAAACCATGGACCTGCCCCCATTTGAAGAACTCGAGCATACCGCTGACTGGTCGCTGCGTGTGCACGCCAGGACGATCGATGAGCTCTTTGTGCACGCTGCAATGGGGATGTTCTCGCTGTTGGATCCAGAATTTCGACCGCAAGGTTCTGAAACCCGCTCTCTGCAGATCACGGCCGCTGATTTCGAGACGCTCATGGTCAGCTGGCTGGAAGAATTGCTATACCAGTTGGAAGTTGAGCGGTTTGGCGCAGATGATTTCGACGTACAGATAAACGACACCTCACTTGAA
>JASFUN010000160.1:0-5222 GCA_050050255.1 Anaerolineales bacterium
CGTCCACGGGCTGCCGGCGCCGCTGGAAGGCAGCCCAAACTCAGCCGAGAACCGGTCTGGCCTCACAAAACGACTGTGATCGTCATCGAGTTCAGCGACGAAATCTTCCATCAAATCCCAGAAGGCTTCTTGGTCCGTGATCTCCGCAGCCAGTGGTCGATATTGTTCCAACACCGCTGGCCAATCGACCCCGTTGAAATTATCGCGTACATAATTCTCATTAATCAGGTTCCACGCTTGTTCGAGCATCCCGACGTAATCATCCGGCTCTGGTCCACGCGTGGGCGGGACGAGCGTGATCTGTGCACTCAGCGCGTCCATCGTCGCCTGAACAGGGTTTTTTGGTTTTTCCGTAGCGGTGGGCTCTGACGTGGCGGTGATCTCTACGACCCTCGCCGTCTGGGTTGCATTAACTGCTGCAGTCTCGGGGGCATTCACCGGTGCGGCACATGACGAAATCAGGATAACAAAAGTGAGAAGCAAACCTGCACTCCACCAGCGGAGATGAAACATCGCTATCCTCCAGCTCGATAACCTACGATCAGGTGCAGATTGTACCTCGTCCGTATGCGGCTGAGGCAGAACTATGTACCGGTTATATGCATGGAAGGGCAGATGGCTCAAGCGTTAGGCCGCGGAGCTCCGAGGGGGTCAGACTTCTCCCCAGAAAATCACTCCGTATATGGCCAGCGTCATCACCCCATCGATAAGCCCGAAGATGAGCATGAAGAACAGCGGCGAGCGGTTTCTGGCAAGGTAGGTGAATCGAAGAGCGGTATAGATACCTATGAGCGAGATCAAGATCGGCACGCCGAACCGCAGCGGTAACTCCCAGCTATCCGGGATGACAGGGATCCATGCTGAAAACGGCACATATTCAAAAATTGCAGGGAACATGAACGTCTTGGCAAACCAGTAGACCCCGATTGCGAGTCCCAGTGTGATTAGCGTCCCGGGTTTGAACAGGGGCTGATCTTCTTTCCTCGCCCACCATGTGAGTGCGATGACCACCACACCGGCGAGCAACCAAACCAGCACGAAAGGCAGCAGAACCACCCCGGATGCCAGGCCGAACAAGCTTTCAGCAATCACCTGCACGACATCCGCCGTACGAATCTGGTTCACTGAGTTCCGGAAATCCGGTTGGGTTGTTGCCAGATAGACCTGGGATCTACCACCCCCGCCCCGTTCAAGCCAGGTGAGATAGATGTTCTGCTCCTCGCTGAGTTTAACGAATGGGTTGCCGGATTCGCGCGTAGTGAAACTGAGTAGTTGGTACGACGTAGGGGCACCATCCTGGAGGTAGATCGCAGCGATCTGCCATGCCGATTTTCGCCGTAAGAAATCAGCTTGCAAGTTGAACACGGCGACCGATTCGGAACCAATCACTTCATCGATGCTGAAATCTAGCATCCTTCCCGTGGTCGGCAGTTCGCTTCCGGCAAGGGAAACACGCTCGCCGGCGTTGATTATTCCACCCGGATAGGCAGCCCAAGGCAGGTTGTATTCCACTGGCACACGCACTAGCTCAGCGTCCCAATCGCCCTCAGGTTCGGCGGGGTCGAATGTGAGCATATAAGTCGTGATCGCACCCGCAGATAATCCAGTGCGTGTCTCCTCCGACCAGACCAAGTATCCATAGTCCTTATCAAGCGCGAAGACCGGGCCATGCAGGACCTCAGCGATGGTGACATCTAGATCGTGGATCGTGCTAATATCGATTGGTGGGATCTCGCCGTTTTCAAATGCGGCGTATAGGTAAGCTTCGCGTTCGTACCCTGAAGGATGTCGTATCCAGAAAGCATGCAGTGTTCCGTCTTGAGTGTACTGAAGCTGCGGGCGCATGCCTTTCGCATCAATGGGGATCGAACGGGCGTCAAAGTTTCCAACTGGTTTGGCATAAACTCCGGGATTATGTCGCGGCCCTGCGAACCATAGTGCGATCTTGCCGTCTGGACTCAGTTCAACATCGAATTCGGAAGCCTGGTAATTTTCGCTGATAATTTCTGCGGGCTGAAAATTTTCGCCGTCCTTATCGGCTCGCATATAGAAAACCGATTGTTCAGCGAGCCAGAATAGGTGCAGAGCATCTCCATCCCATAGCAACGCTGGTTTTTCAGGGGCTCCGATTTCTACCGGGTATCTCCTGGCCCAGGATAATTTTCCATTCGCGTCGATTGATCTCAGGATCAACACCGCTGGCTTGGCGTCATCATCGGCCAACAGCACGACAGTCTCCCCGTTTTCACGCAGAACGAACGGTGCCGGATCAAAGGCAGTTGTTTCACCGACCAGCACCCCACGGCTCCAGCCAGGTGCTTTCAGCCAGGTTCGCTCTGTCCAGCTTGCGCAACCAGTCAGTAGAAGCGTCAGGAACAGGACCAGAATGGCGTTCCGGAAAAGATCTAATCTTTGGTGCGAATGAAATTCACCCCGCATACAAATGCCTCTTTACGACCAAGATGGAGGCCAGCCAGTGAAGCACCTGCCTCCATCCAAATGGAATGTCAATTTGCCTGACCGCGAATCGATGCCAGATGTGAAACTATCCGCTCACTCCGCAGCGGGTTTCTCGCTGGTCAGGAATTCACCTGTCACCCAGCCCAACCCACCAGGAGCAGCAACCTGGTACCATGTCTTACCTTCGACTTCAGATTTCTTAATGATCGATACTTCTGCCCCCAACGTTTCTGAGCGAGAGAAAGGGTTCCCGCTGCCAGGGTTGGTTTGAACTTTGACCGATTCGCCAGGCCCCCTCAAGTAAACGACATCCCCCACCTCATACTCAGCCTCGACGGTACCGATCGACTCGATCGCGCTTTCGGGAAGCCATCCCGATCCGCTGCCGGCGATCTCGATTTCATACCAAACTTCGCCTTCATATAGAGCGCTTCCGACCACCGTTCCTGTCGCAGTGCGATCGGACTGAACCGCGATTAAAGCCGCCCCGGGCTCACGCTTGAGCAGAACCAGAAATTCCGTTGAGGTGAATCGTACTGTTTCGCCTATCTTGATATTCGTTTCGGCGAGTTCAGGGTCGGGCGTTTCAGCCGCCTCGATATCAATCGCCGACTGAACCCTCTGTGTCGCTTCCTCAGGGGTTATAACCTCGCCGGCTTGTTCACATGCCAGCGCGGACAGGACCAAGACGGTGATTGCAAGCGCGATGCTCGTTCTCGACTTCATGTAGCGGGTTCCTCTCGAGATCTCTTAATCGATAAAAGCCATTGGGCTTTGAACATACTATCCTTATCGCCATCAGCTGCGTAAGGCATTATTTCCGACCGCGCAATTTCGGGTCAAATGCGTCCCGGAGACCATCCCCCATGAAGTTGAACGATAGGGTCAGGATCGTGAGTGCGATACCTGGCACGAGCACAATATGGGGGTTTGACCTCAGGCCCTGGTAGCCTTCGCTGATCATCTGGCCCCAGCTAGGTGTGGGCGGATTGACTCCCAAGCCGATGAAACTGAGCACGGCTTCGGTAAAGATGTAGCCCGGGATGGCCAGCGTCTCAACGATAAGCAGCGGCCCGATGATGTTCGGCAAAAGGTGCCGGAAGATGATGCGCGAGTTGCTCGCCCCGATCATGCGTGCTGCCTCGATAAATTCCTTGTTTTTGTAAGAAAGCACCTGACCGCGCGCCAGGCGGGACATGCCAATCCAGTTCAACGCGCCCAGGGCGATGAACAGGAACAGCATCCCACCCATCTGCTGGTTCAATTCAATGATCGATCCGGTAAAGCCCTCCCTGATCCCCTGGCGTGCAAGGGCTTTGAAATAAACCTGCATGAGGATGATGAGCGGCAGGATCGGCACTGCGTAAAGGAAATCGACGATGCGCATCATCAAGTTGTCCACGCGTCCGCCGACAAAGCCAGAAATTGTTCCGTAGATCGATCCAATCAGCAGGCTCACTGATGAAGCGACCAGTGCGATCGAGATAGACACGCGCGTGCCGTAAACAGTCCGGCTCCAGAGATCACGCCCCAGTGCGTCTGAACCGGTGAAGAAGATCGTACAACCCCATTCCAACGGGGTGCCCGCCCAGTGACACTCTGGCAGGTAATCCGTTGTGATCGTATAGGGAGTCATCGGTTTAGCGCGCGCGTTTAAGTTGTTCTGAGTGGCAAAACCATAGGGCGTGAGCAGCGGCGCAAAGATCGCCACCAGCACGACCACGACGACAAAAACAAGGCCGGCGACGCCGATCCTGTTGCGCCTGAACTCCCGCCAGGCGTCCTGGCCAGGGCTACGCCCTTTGCGTGCAGTTCCTTCTTCTAGTGGTTTGTCAAGTGCAACCGATTCAGCCATAGTTTATCCTTCATTCGTAGCGGATCCTGGGATCGAGCCAGGCATACATGATATCTACAAACAGGTTTCCGCCGATCAGGAACAAACCGTACACGAGCGTTATGCTGGTGAGCAGGAAATACTCCCTCTGGTTAACGCTGTTTACGAAGTAGCGACCCAGGCCGTTGAGCGCGAAGATCTGCTCGACGACAAACGTACCGGTAAGCAAGGCTGCCAGCAGCGGACCCAGGATGGTCGCAACCGGGATGAGCGAGTTCTTGAGCGCGTGCACGATGATCACCATGCGCTCCCGCAGCCCTTTTGCACGGGCTGTGCGCACGTAATCCTCAGTGAGCACTTCCAGCAAACCGGCGCGCGTCAATCGGGCTACCTGCGCGGAAATCCCCGTGCCCAGCGCAAAAACAGGCATCACGGCGTGCAGCCAGAAATCAGCCGTCGGGCGTGGAAAGATCCCCAGGATAAAGGGCGGATCAGCCCCCCAGAACGCGATCGGGAACCAATCCAGATAGACGCCGAAGACTAGGATCAGCAGCGGGCCGAGCACCAGATTCGGCACGGAGACGCCCAGCACGGCGATGAAGGTCGCCGCGTGGTCAACCAGCGAGTTGTGCTTCAACGCGGCGATGATTCCGGCCGGGATGCCAATGACGAAACCTAACCCGATCGCCAGCACACCCAGCTGCATCGAGACTGGTAGGCTCTGGGCGACGATGTCGTTGACATCCTGCCCACGGAAGCGCAGCATGGGACCCAGATCACCTTTGATCAGGTTACCGACGTAAAGGAAATATTGCTCGTAGAGCGGCCGGTCAAGCCCGTAGCGTCGCTCCAACAGCTGGCGCATCTGTTCGGGCATCGCCTTGGTTCCAACGACATCGAATGGTCCGCCTGGAAGCGCCTGGATCAT
>JASFUN010000161.1:0-5183 GCA_050050255.1 Anaerolineales bacterium
CGCACGCCCTGTTCGTACATGCCGTGACCGGCTTCGTGCAGGGTACCGAAAATCGCCGTGTTCAGGAAATTGGGATCGAAACGGGTAGTGATGCGAACGTCGGTAATTCCGAAGCTCGTCGTGAATGGGTGTGTGGATTTATCCTGGCGTCCGTTTTCAAAGCTGTATCCGATGTCCTTGATGACCTGCACGCCGAAGTCCCATTGTTTGTTGACGTCGTAATGCAGGTGCAGGATGGCATCATCCACGGGTTCGCCTTCATCAACGATGGCGCGTACAAGCTCGATCTGAACCGGTTTCAGGGCGTCGAACACTTCCCTGACCTGGGCGGATTTCATACCGGGCTCGTAATCGTCCAGAAGCGGGTCGTAGGGGTGGTCGTAGGGTTTGAAGAATTCGACGTACTCCTTGCGCAGCGCGATGATCTCCTGTGCATGCGGCTCGAAGATCGAGAAATCCGATTGCGCCCGCGCTTTTTCCCATTCCCCGTGTGCCAGCGCAGTGATGCGGGAGAAATCGGCGACCCAATCAGAGGGGACCTTGACTTCTTTGAGGTAATCGTGTTGTGCCTTCTTTATGAGGCGTGCTTCATCCGAGTCGGCATTGATATCGCCGACTTCCTCTTTAGCCTGTTCGAGAGCCTGGCCCATCTCATCGCTCACGAATTTTTCATGCGCCAGCCGGCTGATTGTGGCTAGCTGCATCGCGCGTGGGCGAGCGCCACCGGGGGGCATATTGACCTGGTGGTCCCAATTTAGAAGCGCAGCGGTGTATTGAAGATCTGCCACTTCGCCAAGTAACTTTTTCAAATGCTCGATGTTAGATGTCATGTCTATCTCCTGGTTGGTGATTTATTGAATCGCCCAGCGCAGCGGTTTGCCTTGCAAGGCGGCAAGCACTTCTTCGGCGATATCCACTGCAACCCGATGTTGGGCTTCGACCGTCTGGGCGGCTATGTGTGGTGTGGTGATGATATCTGGGTGGTTGATCAGTTCGTCGTTCCTGGGTGGTTCATCCGCGAAAACATCCAGGGCGGCGCCGGCGATCTGCTTGTTGCGCAGGGCTTTCAGAAGCTCGTTTTCATCGATCAGCCCCCCGCGCGCCGTGCAGATAACCCGCGCTTCTGGCTTCATCTTTTTCAGCGCGGCCTGATCCAGGAAGCCGCTCGTCTCATCCGTCAGGGGTAAATGCAGCGTGACAAAATCGGCTTGTGCCAGCAGCGCATCCAGCGTGGAAGCCTGGGCACCCTGGCGTTCCTGCTGTTCAGCGTCGATGTAAGGATCGAAAGAGATCACACGCATCTGGAACGCAGCAGCTCGCCTGGCCACTTCGCTGCCTATCCTACCTAGCCCGATAACTCCCAGGGTCTTTCCGTAAAGCTCATTGCCCATCATTTCTTTCTTTGGCCATTGGCCAGCGCGCATGCGCGCATTGGCTTCCGGGATGTGCCGCACCAGAGCCAGCATGAGTGCGAGGGTATGCTCGGCGACGGCGATTGTTGATGCGTGGGGTGCGTTGACGACGCGCACACCGAATTCGTGTGCGCTCTCGAGGTCGATGTTGTCCACACCAACACCAGCCCGACCGATTACCTTCAGGCGCGGTGTGGCTGCCTTAATGCGATCGCGATCGACGCGCGTCGAGCTGCGCACGATGAGTGCATCGATTTCCCCCGCGTAATCATCTGGAGAGCCTTCCAGGACGCGTGCATATTTGCGCAGGATTTCAAAACCCTGGGAGGCGATGGGGTCACTGATGAGGATTTGCCATTCTGTCATGGTCAGCTTCGGTCTGGATCGCGTGGTCTATTGTACACCGCTGCTTGGTGCCCTGGTTTCCGGTTCGCAGGCTATTTCATCCCTCAATAGGAAGCATGAAGTCAGCTTCGAGAGCATCGACCTGCGCGAGGCAGGCGTCGTCTTCCGGGTTGGGTTGGTAGCGGGTTTCAAACCAGGTCTCGAGGATCTCGCCGGCGACAACCTGCGAAGTCAGGCGCAGCGAGAGGCATAAAATATTGGCATTATTCCAAAGCCTGGCGCCGCGCGCCGTTTGTGCATCGGCGCATAGAGCCGCACGGATGCCGGGAACCTTGTTCGCCGCCAGGCTTACGCCAGTCCCCGTCCAGCAAAGCAGAATGCCCTCATCGGCCACGCCTCGGGAGACTGCCTCGGCGACCTCCCGCGCAACGACCGGCCATGAGGAGGCGGTCCCGCAGAGGGGGCCATACAGCTTGACTTCGTGGCCTGCAGCGGTTAGTTTGCCCGTGATGAAGTCCGTCAAGCCCGTTTTTTCGTCCGATCCCAACGCAATTATCATGCTCCTCCCTCAATCTGCCCGATCAACCATCCCTCCAGAGAATTCATTGTATCGGATTTCCCCGGCCGCATGGCTTCTGCCGGAAGTGAGGGCACATTTCAGACTGCCTTTCATATGCCATGTGGGCAATGGTTTAGCGCAACGGGAGATTATGGGATAATAATGGCCGTCAGGAAGGGAGGCGCGCATTGAGATTTGATACGCTCTGCGTCCTTGGATTGGGATATATCGGCCTGCCCACGGCAAGCACATTCGCAACCAACGGCAAGCGGGTTTATGGAGTGGATGTCGATCGGCGTGTGATCGACATGCTCCGGAAAGGAAAGATTCACATCCATGAACCCGGGCTGCGCACGCTTGTCCAGGCCGCCTTTGGCTCGGGGAACTTGAGCGTCAGCGATTCGCCGCAGCCGGCCGATGCGTTCATCATCGCGGTGCCCACACCGATCACGCAGGACAAGCGCGCCGACCTTAGCTCAGTGCGCGAGGCGGCCGAATCGATCGTGCCCCACCTGCAAAAAGGGAACCTGGTGGTGCTTGAATCGACCTCGCCGCCGCGCACCACCATCGACCTCCTGGCGCCGATCCTCGAAAAATCAGGTTTGAAGGCCGGCGACGATTTTTACCTGGTGTACTCGCCTGAACGGGTGCTTCCCGGGAAAATCTTGCATGAACTGATCGAAAATGCGCGTGTGATCGGCGGGATCGATCAAGCCTCCGCCCAGGCGGCGGGCGAGCTTTACGGCGCCTTTGTGAGGGGCCAGATCCACCTTACTGACTCGACGACGGCCGAGATGGTAAAGTTGATGGAGAACACCTATCGTGATGTCAACATTGCGCTGGCAAACGAGTTTTCGCGGCTCGGCGAAAACTTCGGCGTGAATATCTGGCGTGCGATCGAGCTGGCGAATCTACATCCGCGGGTTCAGATCTTACGGCCCGGGCCGGGAGTTGGTGGGCACTGCATAAGCGTGGATCCCTGGTTCCTTGTGGAAGCCGCGCAGGGGATGACACCTTTGATACAAACCGCCAGGGAGGTGAACGATACCCAACCTGCTCACGTGATCGCCACCATCAGGAGCGTTTTGGGCAACCTGAGTGGGCGAAAGATCGCGGCTTTGGGGATGAGTTACAAAGCGGAGGTCGATGACCTGCGCGAAAGCCCGGCGATCGCGGTCGCACGTGGGCTGGTTGCAGAGGGGGCACAAGTCTCCATCTACGAACCCTATGTCGAGACAATACAGATCGAGGGTGCGAGAACGGCCGCAGACCTGCAATCCGCTCTGGAGAGTGCGGAGTCGCTGATCTTGCTTGTCGATCACAAGGAGTTTGTGGAGATCGAGCCGGAGATGGTCGGGAACTGGATGCCCGGAAAGTTTGCATTTGACACACGTGGCGTCTGGGAGCCGGACGCGTGGCGAGCAGCTGGCTTTGAGTTGTTCAAGCTGGGAGTGGGCTACTCGCATGAATGACCCGGACCTGAACGTGCTCTGCGTTTTCGGCACACGGCCCGAAGCGGTGAAAATGGCGCCGATCATCAAGCAACTGGAACATACGGAAGGCGTGTCCAGCGCGGTCTGCGTCACGGCTCAACACCGTCAGATGCTTGACCAGGCGCTTAACTTGTTTTCGATTGTGCCCGATTATGATCTGGACGTTATGCGTTCTGATCAGTCGTTGGCTTCGTTAAGCACTGCCGTGTTCAACGGGCTCCAGCCGGTGTTTGATGAAGTGAAGCCGGATTGGGTGCTGATCCAGGGTGACACAACGACAGTTATGGTCACTGCTCTAACAGCATATTACCAGCGCGTGCGCGTGGGCCATGTAGAAGCCGGACTGCGCACGGGCGACAAGTGGCAGCCGTTTCCAGAAGAGATCAACCGTCGGGTGGCTTCGGTCATCGCGGATCTGCATTTTGCGCCCACAAAGTGGGCCCACGATAACCTGGTCGACGAGGGTGTCCCTCCCGAGAGCATCGCCGTGACAGGCAATCCGGTCATCGATGCGCTGCTCGATGTCGCTGCGCGCCCCTACGAGCCCAAGGACGCTTCGCTGGCCGACATCCCGGAGGACCACCAAGTGATCCTCGTAACAGCCCACAGGCGTGAAAACTTCGGGGAGCCGATGGAACGCATTTTCAGCGCTCTGCGGAATGTGGCGGAGCGTTATTCCGGAAATGTGACGATGATCTACCCGGTGCATTTGAACCCGAACGTACAGGAGCCTGCTCAGAGGATCCTGGGGGACGTTGCGAACATCAGGCTCACCGGGCCGATGGATTATCAAGCCATGGTGTACTGGATGAAGCGCGCCCGCCTGATCCTCACCGATTCGGGCGGCCTTCAAGAGGAAGCCCCGGCGCTCGGCACACCAGTGCTTGTCATGCGAGAGGTCACAGAACGTCCGGAGGCTATTGAAGCCGGGACAGCACGATTGGTCGGCAGCGATCCGGAGCTCATCGTGGCAGAGACGGTGCGGTTATTGGAGGATCCTGAAGCGTATGAAGCCATGGCTAAAGCGGTCAACCCTTATGGGGATGGACACGCAGCCGAACGCATCGTCAGCGCGTTGCTGCGAGCGCACCGATCGTCAGCAGGGCAGTCGCTTGATCCCCCCTCCGGCAAGGTCTAGCCAGGCTTTCGATACGGCCAGGATGATTTTCTGTGAAGCCTCGATCCTCATGAAGAAAGAGCGGGCGCATGCCTGATTCGACCGGCGAGAACGCCAACCGTTCCATATGCCTCGTGCCTGAGCTGTCGGGGACCGGGGGAACAGCCAGTTTCCAGGTGAAAATGCGACGGGCGCTTAACGAGCTTGGAATCCCATCGACTTTTAAACCAGGCGATCAAAGCGTAGAAACCATTCTC
>JASFUN010000162.1:0-5180 GCA_050050255.1 Anaerolineales bacterium
TGCTGAGCCTGAAGAACCTCAACCAGAGCCATCCCGGGTTGAGGCGGCTGACGTAACTATACAAACGCCCGAAGAAACCCCCTCGACGCCACCAGCGGTGGTCGAGCCGGCTCCTCCAGAACCGGAGCCTGAAATAGAGCCAGTGGCTGAACAGCAGGTTGAACCCGAAGCGATAGATGAAGCAATCCATGCCGAAGCCGAAATGCCACCTGCTGAAGAGAAACCGAAGAAGCCGGCTAAATTTAAAGAACCCTTGACGGAGCCAACTCAGCTCTTGCAAAGCGCTCGGCAGGCGTTGAGTGCCGGTGATGCAGGACGTGCGTTATCCGATTACCGTAAGCTTATCGATCGCAAGCAGGATATTGAAACGGTGATCGGTGATCTCAAACGAGCTGCAGAGAGGTATCCCAACCTTCCAAAGGTGTGGCAGGCTTTAGGCGACGCCTACATGAAGGCCGATCAGCTGCCGGATGCGATTAAAGCATATAAACGCGGGATGGAGGTCGCCTGATTTCACGCTCGCGTACATTCTGGATTTTCCGGACTCGGGGAAACCCGAGTCCTACATTTGTAGGAGGTTAACTTGGAACGAACCTTTGTACTCATTAAGCCGGATGGGGTCCAGCGTGGCCTGATGGGCGAGATCTTCCAGCGGCTTGAAAATCGAGGCTTACGCTTGTCCGCAGCTAAATTCATGGCCGTTGACAAAACTCTGGCAGAAGAGCATTATGCCGTCCATCAGGGCAAGCCCTTCTACGACAAATTGATCGAATACATCACGTCCGGCCCTGTCCTCGCAATGGTCTGGGAAGGGCCATCTGCGATCAAGGCAGTCCGTCAAACGATGGGGGCTACGAACCCAATCGAAGCCGATCCTGGCTCCGTGCGCCATGATTATGGCCTCGAGATTGGCCGAAACCTGACGCATGCCTCCGATTCTCCCGAGAATGCTTCAGCCGAAATCAGTTTGTGGTTTTTAGAAACCGAACTTGTGGACTGGGAACGGGATACGGACCGCTGGATTTTTGAGGATTAGCTCGACGGACCTATTCCCCGCCAAGTAGTATTAAATATGCGCATTGCAGCACTGACCGGAGCTGGAATATCTGCTGAAAGCGGCGTCCCCACATTCAGGGGCGCCGCTGGTTTATGGCATGATCATCGCCCTGAAGATCTGGCCACCCCGACAGCATTTAGGCGCGATCCACAATTGGTGTGGGAGTTTTATGCCTGGCGCAGGGAACTGGTCTCAAAGTGCAAACCGAACCAGGCTCACCTTATCCTCGCAGAGATGCAATTCCACAACATCGAGAGTTACATCATCACCCAAAATGTGGACGGTCTGCATCAGAAGGCAGGCAGCATAGATGTCATCGAATTGCACGGATCACTTTGGAAACTCAAATGCACACACTGTGACCATCATTGGGGTGCGGTTGACGTGCCGCTTCCCGAATTACCACCTTCCTGCCCCATCTGCAGGAAATTGGCCCGGCCTGATGTCGTCTGGTTTGGAGAAACTTTGGATGCCGGCGTATTGAACAGGAGCCTTAAAGTCGTCTCGGAAGTCGATTTGATCCTCGTGATCGGGACGTCCGCATTGGTCAACCCAGCTGCTCACCTGCCGCGCATTGGCAAAGAAAACGGAGCAACAATCATCGAAATCAATCCGGAAGGAACTCCCGTCTCAGGCATAGCTGATGAGGTCTATAGAGAACCCGCCACCTCGGGGCTGATGAAATGGTGGCAGCAATTTCTGAAAAATAACTAATGCATCCGCAGGAGGACGTTGCCATCCCGCCAGAGGTCTTCAAGTTGGTAATAATCGCGCGTCTCGGGAGCAAATAAGTGCAGAATGACGTCCCCGTAATCCATCAGGATCCAGCCAGCCTCGGGTTCACCTTCCACGTTCCTGGCTTTCATTCCGTACCTTTTCTTGGTTGCCCGTTGTACCTCGTCTGCAAGTGCCCGCAGCATGCGTTCACTGGTACCTGAACAGAACACGAAGTAATCGGCAAATGAGCAAACACCGATGAGATCCAGGAGCAGGATATCCTCCCCTTTCTTCTCATCAAGCGTTTCGACGAGCGTGTGCGCTATTTCGAGTGCTTCAGGAATTTCTGCCTCCATCATGATCAGTTCGACAGTGTTTTTTTGATAAGTGCCATAGCCTCACCTGGTGATTCGACAGCAATTACCTCCGCAGAGATTCCGGAATGAGAAGCTGCGCTCCAAGTGTCGATGCCGATGACAACTTTCCCCATTGTCAGTGCAAACGCAATTTCAGACAAGGTGCCATAAGCACCTCCGAGAGCGACGACAACTTCACCAGCACGCGCAACTAGCAGATTGCGGGCATGGCCGAGGCCCGTCGGGATTGCCAGTGTGAGGTAACGATTTCCAGCGTCAGGATCATTCCCGGGCAAGATTCCGATGCACAATCCCCCTTCTTCGTGAGCGCCTCTCGCAACCGCCTCCATGACACCCCCCTTGCCTCCGCATACAATAGCATAGCCGGACTTTGAGATGAGCCTTCCCAGTTCATAGGCTTGTGCGTCCTGTTCTGCCGTACTATCACTTTGCCCGATGATGCTCACGATTCTCTTCATTAGTCACCACTGCCTAGTTGAAAACGCCCGATGGGTGTGTAAATTGGACCTGATGAGGTAAGTTCTGATCGCATGAGAAATACCTGATCGATCTTCATCTCAGCAAGCCTCCCGAGAGAGAAGCCATCGAGCGTCGTTGCCAGATTCACAGTATCCTGGTGGGAAACGCGCCTGCGCACTCTCCCAACGGTAACATGAGGATGGAAATTGCGATTTTCTCGATCAAAACCAAGGGGCGCTAAAGAACGCTCAAGGGATTCTTTAAGCGAAGTGAGTGCGTTGGAGCGCGCTTCAAGACCTACCCAGAGGACCCGTGGTTTGCGGATGCCTGGAAAGACTCCGAAGTCACCCACATCTAATTCGAAGCACTGTCCGGCTGAACCGCATTCACGTATGACCTGCTGAATATCTCCGAGCAATTCCTCTTTGACATCCCCGAGAAACTTCACGGTCAGGTGATAGAGGGATGCATCCACCCAGCGCACGAACCGATCGCCAACCTGATCCCTCAGCGGCGTTATCGATTCATCAATCAATTGTTTTATTCCGTCTGGAAATTGGATCGCAATGAAAGTGCGGACCACTCCACCAATCCTTCGAGGTCGCTAACTTATCCTAGTCCGAAGTTGCGGCGGGATTATACCATGATGGAAAGGGCGCTCTGATCGAATACATCAGCACATACCACTAAGGAAGGTTTGAAAAATTGTCCAGACCTTCGGCTATGCGAATTGCGGGCGGCTGAAATCGCCGGGGAAATGGAGCAAACCAGGATTGCTGAAATGTCCTATTGATAGTTCTTGCATGCCTCGATAGAATATAGATATGAAGGGTGGCATTCAGCGCCGATCGTTTCTTAAGCTAGCAGGCCTCACTACGGCTGGTTTTTCATTAAAACCGCCGCCTCCCTACGCGCTGAATCAGGTTGGCATCGGGCGTGTCGCCCACACCTTCGTTAACCTTTATGAAGAACCAAGCTTCGGCGCTACAATACTGACGACCCTTCAACGCGACTCACTGATCACACTGCAGGAAAGCCTGCGTGCGGATGATGGCCCGGCACACAATCCCACCTGGTACAAGGTGCCTGACGGCTTTATCCACTCTGGCAATATTCAGAAAGTCGAGTGGAAGCCCCAAAGACCCATACTGGACCTCAAGGAATCAGGGTCGATTTTCGAGGTTTCCGTCCCATACACTCGCACGTTCCGGAAAGCGGATCCGACCTCCGATCCACTTTACCGTCTTTACTACCAGGCTACGGCCTGGGTTGTCGGTATTGAGGAAGGAAACGATGGTCGATTATGGTATTGCTTGCTCGATGATTTACTCAACGTCAAATATTATGCGCGAGCCGAGCATCTGCGCAGGATTGAACCCGAGGAAATCAGCCCGATTTCACCTCACGTATCCAACCGCGACAAACGCATTGAGGTCAATTTGGGGCAGCAAGAATTGCTCGCATTCGAGCATGACCAACTAATCTTCAGGACAAGCATCTCGAGTGGAGTGCCCGATTCGCGACCGCGCGAAAACGGCATTCCCACGGTGACACCGCGCGGTCAGTTTTACGTCGATAAGAAGATGCCGCTTCGCCACATGGGCAATGGTCGCTTAACCGCGAACCTGGAAGCCTACGAACTGCCCGGAGTCCCCTGGGTCTCTTATTTCCACATGACCGGCATTGCCTTCCATGGAACCTACTGGCACACGGATTACGGCCGACCGCGCAGTCACGGCTGCATTAATATGCGTCCAGAAGAAGCAAAGTGGCTGTTCCGCTGGACGCAACCAGTTATTGAGGCTGACGTCAAGTTAAAGTGGGGATACGGGACGCCTGTTTACGTTTACTAGGTGGTTAAAGCTTCCTAATCCTCCTCGATCTGCCGCTCATCCTCTTCGTCCACTCTAGCTAACAATTCCCGCAAACGACCTGTCTCCCCATAACCTTTAACCCCCTTATGGAGTGCAAGGCCTGGATCTATGGATGGAGGGCCTTCGGTCATGAGGTAGATGTCAATCCCCTCAGTTAACTGACGGAGCTGGCGCACCAACCAGTAATCACGCGCCTGTGCCAAACCGGCGTTCGCCAGCACAACTCCTAAGTTAACCCGCTCAGCCAGTGCAAAAGCCTCCTCGGCACTGCGTGCCTCAACGACAGGATAACCTTGTGACTGGATCGTCTGCAGCATCTCCTCTCGTAGTGTGTCATCCTCTTCCACGACCATGATGCGTGCCGCAGGACGTAAACCTGACCCGAGGACCTGATTAACCGTCTCAAGGAGTGCATGGGCACCTTCCGGCTGAACGAGGAAATCAACCGTATCCATGCGTGTGCCTATACCTGAGCCGACGACTTCTGTGAGGAAAAGGATCGGTGCATTTGAGAGCTTCGGTTCACCACGAAGCAACAGGGCAAGGTCCATCGCAGAAGGATCGCGGGATTGCAGGTCGAGGACGATCAAATCGGGTATTTCACGACGCGCCAGAGGCAGGACATCTTCCGACTGTTTCACGCTGACGACATCGTAGCCACCCTCGATGAGGTTTTCTGCTAACATCCCCCTGAGA
>JASFUN010000163.1:0-5172 GCA_050050255.1 Anaerolineales bacterium
AAATGCTCGAGCAGCCGACTCCCCCGCAGGACCTGGGTGCGATCGGCGACGCCGTCCGCCGGTGCCAGGTGCCGATCCTTGCCGATCAATGTGCTGATGATCCTGATAGTGCGCTCATGGTAGCCGCGAACAAGCTTGCCGATGGGATCTGCATCAAAGTCGCGACATGCGGTGGGATTCGACCGGCTAGATTGATGAACGACCTGACCAGGGTGGCTAAGCTGCGCACCATGGTGAGCTGCCTGATCGAACCAGCGATGTTGATCGCCGGCGGACTGGGTGTCGCCTTGAGCAGCCCGAACGTAAGCTACTGTGATCTGGATGGGCACCTGGACCTTGTAAATGACCCCTCTGTCCCTGCTTTTCGCCTCGAAGATGGAGACCTAATTGCGCCCGAAGTGCCGGGCCTGGGTTGCCGGTTTGACCTGGGGCGTTGAGCTGGCTCGCCGCAGTCCACCAGCTAGAGGGCAGTGTCCACGCCCGAGAGGATCTTGGTTGGTTTCACGCGGATGAGCAGCTCCCCGGGCACGGCGTTGCGTCTTCCATACTCTGCAGCGCGCTCAGCCCCGACGTAGCGCCCTGCAATATTCGTGGCGATCTCCAGGAACTTATCTGGGGCTGGATTTAGTATGCTGGCCTCACCTTCAACCGTCACAAAACTGTAAGGAAAAGTCCCGTCGTCGACATTGATAGCTACGCGTGGGTCACGTCGTATGTTGCCAGCTTTCACGGTGTTTTCGCCGGTCATAAACAACCAATCACGGCCGTCCAGAATGAACCAGATCGGCACGACATGCGGTTGACCATCATCTTGGACGGTTGCAAGCTTCCCGGTGCGCGTACCTTGCATGACAAACTTGCGCCACTCATTTTCATTCATCGCCTTCATCAGTGTATACCTCTATAGACTTTCAAGGTTCAATCATGTCTATTCTATCAAGCACGCTGCCCCGATTCGACGCCTGCTTCGACCAACAGAACTCTCAACTTGATACCCCTTGTTGCAACGATCTGGATGGTGTATATATGCCTCGATTAGAATAATGAGGGAACGAAAAGCAAGGGGTGTGAACTTGAATTTCAATTTCAAACTATTTTTTGAACAGGTTCGCCAAACATTTTCACGTTCGCGGGGCAACAAGACCAGGCTGACCCTGCGCCGGGTGGGGATTCTGCTTTTGCTGTTCCCGATCTTTATCGTATTTAAAGCGCTGCAGGTGGTCGGTTTTTGGTTCGACGATCTGTTCTATGGGGATTACCAGGAACAGGAGCTGTCTCAGCCTGTATTCATCATCGGAAACCCCCGCAGCGGCACGACTTTTCTACACCGTCTGCTTGCCAGGGATGAACATAATTTTTCGACGATACGCACCTGGGAAATTTTCTTCGCGCCCTCAATTTTTCAACGCAAGCTCATCTGGGCTATCCAGGCGATTGACCAGAAGTTGGGTGGGGCAGTGCAGCGTTGGCTGGTGCGCCAGGAGCAGAAAACCTGGTTCAACAACCAGATCCACAGGGTCAGCTTGTGGGAGGCGGAGGAGGACGAGTCGCTGCTGTTGACCATCTGGGAGAGCATCTTTACCTCGGTGTTCTTCCCACACCCGGACCTGGTCAAGAAATACGCCATGTTCGATAAGGGCGTGCCGCGCCGGGAGCGCCGCCGGATCATGCGCTTTTACCGGCTATGCCTGCGAAAACACCTCTACGCTCACAACACAAAGAAGAAGTTCCTCTCCAAAAACCCGGCCTTCTCGGCAAAAGTCGCCTCGCTCTATGAGTTCTTCCCGAACGCAAAGATCATCTACCTCGTCCGCAATCCCATCGACACTGTGCCTTCGTTAATCAGCTGGATGACGTACCAATGGAGCCAGTTTTCTGACCCGGCGGATGAATACCTTTACAGAGATTACCTCGTTCAGCTTGCGAAGGAATGGTACGAGTATCCACTAGAGCAGCTCGATAAAGCCGCACCTGAAAGTTATGAAATCATCGTTTATGACGAGCTCGCCAGTGATCCCAAAGGCGTGATCTCGCGCATGTACGCCAAATTTGGATTTGAGGTGAGCCCTCAGTTTGAAGCTGCCCTGGAGCAAGCGAACGAGGCGGCGCGCGATTATAAGAGCAAACACCGCTACTCGTTGGACAAGATCGGTTTGACCAGGAAGCAGTTGGTCAAGACCTTCCGCCTGGTGATCGATCGCTTCGGATTTGATACGACCAAGGTGTGAACGATTCAAAACGCCGCTTCTGGACCCTAAAAAAACCACCGCCACGGGATCAGATCATTGGGGTTATCTATTAAATGACCGGCTTGAAACCAGCGAATACAACGATGGAGCTCCCGTGGCAATGACAAGCCGATCGCTCAATGCGCAGGGACGCGATCAACCTTCCTGATCTGATCGAAGGGATTCCGGGTTAGCTGCATCGAATTCAAAGAACCTTGGTATGATTACTCCTAACCAAGGATAATAAGGCGAGGACCTAATGCAAGCGAGAACCGCATCCACCCAAGATCCACCCATCCGTCTTTTCCGCTCCGATTTCCTGGAGTTCTTCAGCCATATCAGCCCGGTGGCAGTAGCAATTATCTGGACACCTGTTGTGGGCTTTTTTCTGTGGCGGTCAGTGGTCGACCTTCAGAACGGGGCGGCGTGGTTTATCCTGCCGGTGGGAGCCTTTATCGGATGGTTTTTGTGGACCTTCATCGAATATGTCATGCACCGCTTCGTCTTCCACTATCACCCCAGCACGGAGCGCTTGAAGCGTATGTTCTTCGTCATGCACGGCGTTCACCACGCGCAGCCGATGTGCCGTACTAGATTGGTCATGCCGCCGGCGCTGAGCGTGCCGCTTTCCTTCGCCTTTTACGGGTTTTTCTATTTAGTGATCAACGTGCTCCTGGAAGCGCCTGCCTGGTTCAACCCTGTCTTCACCGGGGTCATTGCCGGATACCTGATCTACGATCTGATGCACTACAACCTGCATCACTCCCGCATCAAGAGCGGCGCCTTCTTCGCTCTTCGAAAACACCACTTGCGCCACCACGGTCGCTGTGATTTCCTGCGGTTCGGCGTGACGATGCCGCTCTGGGATCACGTCTTCGGGACGATGCCCCAATCGGACTGTGCCGAGGAGATTCGCCAGCGCATCGCCGAACACCAGGCGATCAACAAAGAGGATGCCAGTAATTAAGATCAGTCTCGGGGAACAATAATTCAAGTTAAGGGGCGACCGGCCGGTCGCCCCTTCGATCTTTAAACGGGTGGCATAATCCCATATACTGCTGGCCTGACTTGGCGTGCCAGGGTCAGTTGCAGACGGATGATAGGAATTAACCTCTTGCGAGTGGGGCGCCTTCGTTCTTCACTCCCAACAGGGCAAATATGGATAACAGCATGACGCCGCCGTAAATCAACATCAGCAGTACAAAAGAATTGGCATCGGCGATCGGCCCTCCGATGTAGGCCCCGACCGCACCCGCCCCCGCTCCGGCCAGGTTGGCGACGCCAAAGAAACGTCCGGCCATTCCGCTGGGTACGATCTCTGTCCCCAACGCCCAGTTCACTGAGTAGAAAAAACCCACCCCGGCACCGATCAGGCAAGCCCCGACAAAAATGAGGTCCAGCGTTGGTGCCAGCACGACGACAAGCGTCCCAGCGACCGCCAGCAAGCCCGCACCGACGATCAAAGGTTTCTTGCCGAGACGGTCCGAGAGCCAACCGCTGGGGATCGCCGTCAACAGGATGAAGATCCCGACGAACATGATGATGCGCGCCGCCGGGCCAGCGGCCTTCTCCGCCTGAAACGCAGGCAGTTTTTCCTGCAAGAAGAAAACCATGAAGCTGGCCAGGTTGTTGGCCCCGACCAGAAACGCAAGCCGGTTGATAACCCACCAGCGGAAGGAAGGCTTCTCTTTAAGCGCGTCTCCCAATCCGATCCAGGCGCTCACCCAAACTCCCAGTCCGATCGCCACAGCCATACCGCTCAGGCCCACCATGCCGATCAAAATAGAACGCCCGAGATCGCTGAGCGTCATGGAGTAATCAATGGCCAGATTCACGAGGAAGCCGATGACCAGGATCAGGGCGGTGAACGCGGCCGTCATAGCCAGCAAGCGCAAGAAAGGGCGCCAGTCGATCGGCGGGGGAGCAACTTTCAGCGGCTCCTCGCGAATGAAAAGCGAGATGGTCATGCACACTATCAGCACAGCGCTGAGTGCAATCAGTGCACCCCATAGGTTGCCCCCTGCGACCAGCCTCCCGATTACAAAGGAGACGAAGATCAAGGGGATGGGCAGTTCGAGCGCAGCCTTGACCCCCGAGAATAGGCCCTTCTTCTCGTCCGGAACCAGGTCGGTGATCAGCGGCTGGGTGGCCGCCTGCGAAGTGTTTGAGGTCAGCATTGAGAGCAAGAAGAGCCCGAAAAGGACCCAGTATCCGGTGGTGCCCTCAAGGCCGGCGGAGAAGCCAATGAGCATGAAGATCACGATCTCGCCCAGCGTCCCGATCACGATGAATGGCCTGCGGCGGCCGAAGCGGGAGGTGTTGCGGTCCGTGAGGATGCCCATCAGCGATTGAAAGAGCAGTGCGGCCATCAACGCCCACAACCGCAAAGTCCCCACTGCGGCTCCCTTGGTCGCCTCGCCGACAAACTGCTGGACGAGCAGGGGGATGACCAGCGGGGTCAGAACCTGGGAGCGGGTCGTCAGGGCGAACCAGTTTATGTTGATCGTGATGTAGTCATACCAGCGGATTTCATCGAGTGTATGATCGACAGATTGCTCTACCACTTTTCCGTCTCCTGGGGTGTCGTAAACAATTTGATTTCTCCGGTCTCTGCGTGGCGGAACCGCCGCACCGGGGTGGCGCGGATCGCAAGGTCGTTTGAGTGCGCCCATTGTAGAAGTTTGTGCAGTTCGCGCACCCCTTCGCCCATCGCGTGGCCTTCCTTCGGTCCGTAGCGATAGGTGAAGTAGTAGGGGTTTTCACGCTCAAGGTAAGCGAGGATCGCGCCGGTCGCAGCCAACAAATCCGTCACCGGTGGATGGGTCTGTAGCTCCTTCAGCGGCAGAACAGGCAGCTGCAGGTTCTCGAGCAGATTGTTGAAAAGGGTTGTGCGGTGGATGAACTTGCTCAGCGCCTCGCCGTGTTCGGGCAGGAGCTTGGCAGG
>JASFUN010000164.1:0-5169 GCA_050050255.1 Anaerolineales bacterium
TGGTCAAGCTTACTCAAGATCACCTGCTGAAGGTCATCCCAGGAGGCGTTCAGCAAAGCCGGGCGCGCGATTGCAACGATATCCCAACCCGGCACAATCCTGGGGTGAACAATCCGAAACGCTTCTCTCAAACGCCGCTTGGCTCGATTTCTCTGTACTGCATTTCCCACCGATTTACCGGCGGTAAATCCGAACCTCGCATGGTCGCGCTGATTTTCGCTGACGATGAGAAGAACAAGCGGGTGGGCGAAGGATTGACCCGAGTGCCGCACCCGCTTGAAGTCGGACGAGTTGGTGAGCCTGTATCTGCGGTTCATCCACCTGGTCGGCTAAGCGCAGGTAACCTGCTGCCGATTTCTATTCAGGACTTCCAATTAATCTTCTTTACGTGCTTGTTCATCTTCGCGGCAAGGCGCATACGGCCTTTCGCACGTCGGCGCTTGATGACTTTCTTGCCGCCGCGCGACTTCATGCGGGCACGGAAACCGTGTGTACGCACCCTGTGGCGTTTCTTCGGCTGATACGTTCGCTTTGGCATATAACTTATCCCTGAAAACTACGAATTCATATTCTGGTTTAGCGACCGCGGATTATACCGCACAGGTATGGGGCGGTCAACGGGAACGGCATTTGGTGGTGCGTTACAGGGTAGGAGACAGCGCGCGATCGCGGCGCGGACGGGGTTACTCCTCGTCTGCATTCAGGCGCTGTATATGGGCGCCTAAGCCGCGCAGCTTCTCGTCAATGCGCTCATAGCCACGCTCAATCTGTCCGATATTGCGTATGCGTGAAGGCCCCTGGGCGGCCAGTGCAGCCAGGGTCAGGGCGAGGCCGGCGCGGATGTCCGGACTTTCGAGCTGTTCCCCGAACAACGGGCTGGGGCCCTGCACGATCGCCCGATGCGGGTCGCAAAGGATAATGCGCGCCCCCATGGAGACGAGCTTGTCGATGAAGAACATGCGGGTTTCATACATCCAATCGTGAAACAGTACGGTGCCGTTGGATTGTGTGGCGATCACGATGGCGATGCTCATTAAGTCGGTTGGGAAAGCCGGCCAGGGCATCACGCTGATCTGCGGTATAGCGCCGCCAACATCCGGTTCCACCTCCATCGCCTGGGTCTGAGGGACGAGGATATCGCCACCATCCACTTCCCAGTAGACCCCCAGCTTCTTCAATACCAGTCGGGCCATATCCAGGTACTCAGGGCAGGCGTTGCGGATGCGAATCTCTCCGCCGGTGACGACCGAGGCGCCGATCAAGCTGGCGACCTCCAGGTAGTCCGGGCCGATGCTGAACTCCCCACCGTGCAGCGCATCGACACCGGTTATGTTCAGAGTGTTGGAGCCGATATTTTCAATCTTAGCCCCAAGCTTGTTGAGGAAATGGCAAAGTTCCTGGACGTGAGGTTCAGAGGCTGCGTTGCGTATGACCGATTTACCCTTCGCTTTAACAGCAGCCATGATGGCGTTTTCGGTTGCCGTCACGCTGGCTTCGTCTAAAAGCACATTTGCCCCCCGCAGTCCCTGTGGGGCGCGCATGTAGAATTCTCGCTCAGAGTAGCTTACCTCTGCGCCCAATTTTTCCAGGGCGAGCAGGTGCGTATCCACACGTCTTCGCCCGATGACGTCACCACCCGGGGGCGGAAGTGTGATGGCTCCGGTGCGACCCAGCATCGGGCCGGCAATCAAGATCGATGCGCGGATCTTCCGACAGAGGTCCGGGTTGAGATCCGCCTGGTGGGGCTTCTGGGCCGTGATGCGCCAGGTGTGCTTGTCCAGATCCTCGAAAGTGGCACCCAGGCTCTCGAGCAGGCGGCGCATCACTTGCACATCCCCGATGTCCGGGATGTTTTTCAGCACGACCGCCTCTTCTGCGAGAAGGCATGCAGTCAGCAAGGGTAGAGCGGCATTTTTATTTCCGGAGGGGGTGACCTCACCACGCAGTGGGTGGCCGCCATCAATAAGATAGGTTGGCATGGATTATCCTTTTAGTTTCAACTCGACAGGTTGGCCGCGCCGGAAGCCTGTCTGCTCGCTTGCACTGCCAGAATTGACCGCGATTTCCAGCAACCCTGAACTTCCGATATAGGCGATCAACGAGCCCTCGGTGACGGCCCCGAACGCCTCCACGAACGGCGCAGGTGAGCCATCCGGAAGCAGAACGCGTGGATCAGCATCGTCCAGCTTGAAGGATGCCGTTGCGCCGATCCACGGCCTGAAGCACAGGCTCGTGTTCTCCCTTGAAAGCACCCCGATGCTGGTGACCAGGTTCCCGAATCGATCAGCATAGAGGATCTCCCCTTTAACGCTATGCCCTTCCGTCACCTGCAGGGACGGCTGGGGCAGCGTGACGAGCGTGTCCAACGCCGGCCCGAGTTCAGGGAGGGGGACGCCGCTGGCGATGTGCGCGGCTGCCGGGGCGAAGATGTCGCGCCCGTGGAAGGTTCTGCTCGAATGGTCCAGATGGTAGCGCGGGTTGCTCAATTCCACTGCACTGTACACGGATTCCGCGTCGATCAAGTAGCTGAAAAGGCCGTTATCCGGGCCGATGCAGATGAACCCTGAGCCCCGCAATGCGATCGCCTTCCGATCGGTTCCCACCCCGGGATCGATGACGCCCAGAATCAGTGTGCCGGCTGGCAGAACGGCTGAGATCCGCCAGAGTTCCACTGCACCTCGAGCGATGTCGCCGGGAGGGACATTATGAGTCAGGTCCAGGATCCTTTCGCCGGGGGTGATCGCGTGAATGACAGCCTTCATCGCCGCCACGTATGTGTCTTCAAGCCCAAAATCGGTCAGGATAGAGATCATCTGCAACCTTTCTCGGCCATTCTAACGAAGTCATCAGCATGGGTCAATCGACGTGTTGCCTGCGGTTGCATGACGGGTCCGAATCGGGCATTAAATTGGGCTCTGTGGACGGGCGCGATCACGGCTGCTATGGTAGAATCTGAATTCGTGAAACCGGCACCCGGGCATACCCCTGTTCGGCCTTTTTCAGTCCGTTTCTAGACGAGTTCGGACAAGATCATTTGGGATGGTCTATGTCTCGAATCACGCTGGAAAAAGGCCAGGAGCCCGTCCGAACGGCCGTCAGGTCGGATGAACTGCTGATGCCCGCGGGTGCCGTCGAAATCAAATTTATGTAAAGTGTTGAGCGGGTCGATTCGTCGTTGATGAAGGAGAAATAAGTGGCAAAGCGGACTCAAAAAGTCAGCAGCTACGCAGCAAAGGATATTCAGGTACTGGAAGGCCTCGAAGCCGTACGCCGTCGCCCGGGTATGTATGTCGGCGGCACGGATGTCAAGGCGCTCCATCACCTGGTTTACGAGGTCGTGGACAACTCGATCGACGAAGCGCTTGCGGGCGCCTGTGACGCGATCGACGTGACCATCCACGAAGACAGCAGCGTGACCGTTGAGGATAACGGGCGCGGCATCCCCGTCGATATTCATCCTGAAAAGAAAAAGCCTGCACTTGAAATCGTGATGACCATCCTGCACGCCGGCGCTAAGTTCGGGGGCGAGGGCTATAAAGTTTCCGGCGGCCTGCACGGCGTGGGCGTCTCGGCTGTCAACGCGCTCTCCGAATGGTGCGAAGTGGAGGTCAAGCGCGATGGCAAGGTCCATTTCCAGCGCTACGAACGCGGCGCACCGACCGGACCGGTCGAAATAAAGGGCGATGTGCCCAAGAAAGAGACCGGGACCAAGACGACCTACATGTACGATCGTACGATCTTCAGCGGTGATTTCACCTACAAATTCGAGACGCTTGTGCAGCGTTTCCGCGAGATGGCGTTCGTCACCCGCGGGGTCAACATCCACCTGCTTGACGAACGTGATGGCCGCGAGATGACCTTCTATTTCGAGGGTGGCATCGTGTCCTTCGTCTCTTACCTCAACCGCAACCGTGAGACCCTTCACCCGGTAGTCTATGTCGAGAAAGAGGTCGATGGGACCGGGATCGAAGTCGCCATGCAGTACACGGACGCGTATGCCGAGTCGGTGTACTCTTTCGCCAATACGATCAACACCGTCGACGGCGGCACGCATCTCACCGGCCTGCGGGCGGCGATCACGCGCACGATCAACGATCATGCCCGCAAGAACAACCTGATTAAAGATTCAGACCCGAACTTCAGCGGCGATGACACACGCGAAGGCCTCACCGCGATCGTCAGCGTCAAGCACCGCGATCCGCAGTTCGAGAGCCAGACCAAGGTCAAGCTGATGAACGCAGAGGTCCAGACCCAGGTTCAGCAGGTGCTGGGGGAGGAGCTGGGCGAGTTTTTGGATCGTGATTCGCGCGCCGCGCGCGCAATCGTTTCGAAATGTCTGACATCGGCACGGGCACGCGCGGCGGCGCGCAAAGCGCGCGACCTGGTCATCCGGAAGAGCGCACTGGAAAGCCTCACGCTGCCCGGCAAGCTGGCGGATTGCTCGGAGCGAGAACCCAATAAGTGTGAGCTTTACATCGTCGAGGGCGACTCGGCCGGCGGTTCCGCCAAGCAGGGTCGCGATCGCCATTTTCAGGCGATCCTGCCGCTTAGGGGCAAAATCCTGAACACCGAGCGAGCCCGCCTGGACAAAATCCTGTCAAACAACGAGGTCAAAGCGCTGATCTCTGCGCTGGGAACCAGCATCGGCGAGACCTTCGATGTGGAAGGATTGCGCTACGGCCGCGTCATCATCATGACTGACGCCGACGTCGATGGCAGCCATATCCGCACGCTGCTGCTGACCTTTTTCTTCCGCTATATGCCGCAGCTGATCGAGGAGGGCCATCTCTACGTCGCTCAACCACCGCTCTACAGCATCGAACACCGCAGGAAACGCCATTATGCTTACACCGAGCGAGAACGCGTGAAGCTGATAAAGGAACTGGGGCTCGACGGGGACAGCGCCAAGATCCAGCGCTACAAGGGCCTTGGCGAGATGAACCCGGGCCAGCTATGGGAGACCACGATGGATCCCTCAAACCGCATCCTGCTGCAGGTCACGATCGAGGATGCGGCTGCGGCTGACCGCACCTTTGACATGCTCATGGGCTCTGCTGTGCCTCCGCGCAAACGCTTCATCCAGACCCACGCCAAAGAGGTGCGCAATCTGGATGTATAAGCGCATCTAAGCTCGCGTTAGATATCAACCGTAGGACCCATAATGTAAAT
>JASFUN010000165.1:0-5151 GCA_050050255.1 Anaerolineales bacterium
TTCGACCGATGGCCATTGCAGGCATGTAGCGCGACTTCTTCCCAGATAGCACGCCTGAGTGCCTGGATTCCCACGCCTTTTTTGGCGATCACCTTCTGCACCGGGACGCCGCAGAGCTGTTTGGAGAGCAAATCCGGATCGATGCGCTGGCCGCGTTTATCCGCCAGATCGCTCATGTTCAAGGCCAGGATGGCGGGGATCCCGGTTTCGAGCAATTGAACGGCAAGATAGAGGTGCCGCTCTAAATTTGTCGCATCCAAAACCACGAGCACCAGGTCGGGAGGGTTTTCCAGTAGATAGGAACGAGCAGCGTTTTCTTCGCCAGAGTAAGCTGCCAGGCTGTAGGTGCCGGGGAGGTCGATCACGTCGAACGTTTCCGCTTCGTAGGTGTAGCGGCCTTGTTCGCACGCCACAGTCTTTCCCGGCCAATTACCGACGTGCTGGTTCGCACCGGTCAGTTGATTAAAAATCGTTGTTTTCCCCGCGTTCGGGTTTCCGGCGATCGCGATCCTGAAAGCCTTCTCAGCGTCCACGTTCTTCATCCCCCTCGCCTTGCAGGTGATCATTGGGACCCCGCCAGTGCTTCCATCCGCGTCTTCCAGCACCCCATCGATTTTCGTTACGGCCGCCAGATCGGCGCCACCCGCGCCTGCGCTGGCCGCATGCATGTCTGCCATCCGTTGCAAGTTCAACTTTGATTTTTCCGGCCGCCTGTCGATCGATTGCCAGCTGTGACCCACGCACACGCAGCAGCATGGGTTGCCCCTTTGCTGCCTGCAGCACCTCGATGGATGTGCCCGGGGTCAGGCCCATTTCGGCAAGGCGCAGACCGGAGCGGTCGCACTGCACGAACCCCAGCATGCGAACGATCTCTCCCGCCTGGATCCTGTTGAGCCTTAATGAATGGGTCATGCCGTCACCTGTTCATCCCGATGGACGTAGAGATGGCTCGCAAACTCTGCCGGGATGTCAATCCTCTTGCCCTCGATAGACGCCTCGATCGATCCGTCGGCCGGCGTGGTCGCAATCACTTCGCAGCGCGTGCCCGGCAGCAAACCTAACGCAGCGATCCCCTCCAGTAGCGGGGTGCTCTCCGGAAAGACGCTCAAGACGACGAACTGTGAGGCTGGATCCAGATCCATCAGGCGCATGCCGCGCGTGGGGCTTGATAGTGCCCCCGCACCAGGAATGGGGTTTCCATGCGGGCAGGTCTCGGGTCCATCAAGGAAAACTGCCAGGCGTTCGCTGATCTCCCGGCTGGTGGCGTGCTCAAGCCTGCAGGCAGCGTCATGGGCGTGCTGCCAATCGACGTTAAGGTAATCCACGAGAAAACGTTCCCACAATCGATGTCGACGCAGCACGGTGTTGGCGCGCTTGCGACCCGCCTCGGTCAACGAGACTCCTTTGTAGGGCAAGTGCTCGAGGAATCCCTGATCCTGCAGCCGGCGAACCTTCTCGCTTGCCGATACGGTGGAGATCCCCAACCGCTCAGCCAATCCCGTCACCGGGACAACCTCGCGATCCGCCGCGAGCTCAACCAGGGTCTTCAAATACATCTCGGTGTTTTCACCGTAAACGCCGTCCGCTGTCATCACGCCTTCCCTGGATCTGCTTGTTAGGTTGCCCTAATATAGGGTGACCTAATATTAATGGTGTCCGGGGCAATCTGCATGTGACAAGCGTCACGCAAAAGTGTGTGATTCGTCTTTGAGTCGCTGATCAGGGTGCTTTGTGGGGGCGAAAGCTTGGTGCGTCGGTGGCTATTGTGGCGGCCGATCCAGGCTGACCGGGGTGGGTGATGGCAGGACGTCGAAACCATCACGGCCGTAGAATGAGACCACATTCACGCGGCCCGCCTCGAGCCAGAATTGGGCGGTGAATGAGTGGCCGACAAAATTTATGGCGATTTCGTAGGGACCGGCTGGCAGATCGCTGATGGCGAAGTTCTCATTGTAGTAATCATCGGCGTGGATCGTGTCCTCGCGGGCATAGGTCCAGACGTTCCAGCGCCGATCGGTCTCCAACGAGCGAATCTGAATCATGACCTCCGGAAGCAGCCGGCCCCATGAATCTTCGATCCGCCCAACCAGCACACCCCAGCCCTCCGGCGGCACGACCCAGAGCTCAGGGTTGCGCGTGCTGAAGTAGCGGTTCTCGTCCAGGCGCACCTCGAAATGAAGGTGCGGGCCGCTGGCGTCGCCGGTCTCTCCGACCTGCCCTAGCTCTTCGCCACTCGCCACCCGCTGACCCCGCCAGACGTAGACCTCGCTCATATGGGCGTATACCGTGTACAGCGGCTGTCCGTCGTAGCCAAAGTCGTGTTTGATAGCCACAGATAACCCGTAGGGATCGGTCTCATCTTCGACCCCCCGGTAGAGGCCGTAACCAGCCCAGACGACTTCGCCCGGTCCCGCGGCCAGGACAGGCGCGTAGCGTGATGCGGAGATGTCTATCCCTGTGTGTAGATCCTCTTCACCGAGAAGCGTGCTTCCGTAGCGATACTGCGGATTGGGCCAATTGACCTCATCGGAGGCGATCGGGCGGCTGAAATAGAAATGGTCCTGTGGTCGAAGCGCCCAGGGCACCGGATAAGGTGGTGGTCGCCAACCGAGATCCGGTTCGGGCACAGCCGTCGGGAACGTTACCGGCTGGGGAGCGGCGGGCACCGCGGCCTCAAGCCTTGCGCTGCGCTCGGCCGCCTGGGTGCTGACAGGCTCCTCCTGCGCAGCTGGTTTCGTGGGGGTGACCGCTTCAAAGGCGGAAGATTCGACTGCGTGCCCGGCCTGTCGCGGCGCACAGGCGCTTAACGCCAGGGCTATGCCGGCCAGGGTGATGATCCACCGTTCACTTCTGATCTGTATCAAACCGATTGCTCCGCCTGCACTTGGATAACCAGACTTATCTTCATCGATCGACTCCAGCATGCCAATAGGAATCAGGCACCACCGTGCCGATGACGCACATCCAGGGGTGCAAGAAGGATGCCGCCATAGGAAACCCACGCCGAAAGGTGCCTCTCTTGACCAGCGCGGATGCGGCTGTTACTATCTCCAGCGATAACTGCTATGACAAACATTCGCGAGAGAATGACCAACGCATACGTCAGATGGCGACCGTTCACTGCGCTCGCCCTGTTGGTGACCGGCTCGATGGCTCTGTATGCGTGCGCCCAGAGCGGCAAAGAGACCCGGGCAATCGCGGCAACGGCGACGACCGAGCCAGACCTGGAAGCCAGCTCGGCGCCAACGCTGGACCCCGACCTGCTTCCCGAGTTCGAAGCGCCCGGCCAGGCTGCGGGCGTGCAGCGCAGCATCGAGATGCACACCGTCATCCCTGATCGACCGCGCATGGACATTATCAAGTACCTGGTGCAGCGCGGCGACACGCTGTTCGGCATCGCGGACCGCTTCGGCATCAAGCCCGAAACGGTCCTGTGGGGCAACTGGGACACTCTCGAGCAGGACCCTCACACCCTCCAGCCCGGACAGGAACTGTACATCCCGCCCGTCGATGGCGTGCTTTACCAGTGGGAAGAGGGCAAAAGCCTGAATGAGGTCGCCGATTTCTTCCACGCCTCTATCCAGGAGATCATTGAATGGCCCGGCAATCACATCCCGATTGGCACCGATCTCTCCAACCCAGAGATTGATAAGGGCCAGCTGGTTCTGGTCCCCGACGGCCGCCGCGACCCACCGAGTTGGCAGATGGTCAGCATCACCCGCAGCAACCCTGCAGCCGCCAGCATCCTCGGACCGGGCTACTGCGGTTCGATCTACACCGGACTGATCGGTGACGGCTTCTTCGATTGGCCGACCTCGACCACCTGGCAATCCGGGTACGGGTTTACGCCCGGTCTGCATGAGGCCATCGACCTGGGCGGCTCGATCGGCAACGCGATCTATGCAGCCGACGACGGCGTGATCGTTTATTCAGGCTGGAACAATTACGGCTACGGCAACGTGATCGTCATCGATCACGGCACCGGCTGGCAAACGCTGTACGCCCACCTCAACACGATCAATTACGGCTGTGGTGACTCCGTCACACAGGGCACGGTGATCGGCACGATGGGCACCACCGGCAACTCCACAGGAGCACACCTGCACTTCGAGATGCGCAGCGATGTATACGGCCGTGTGAACCCCTACAACTTCCTGCCCTGACCAGTACCTTTAAACTCATGATCGCTGCAGGGGCGACCGGCCGGTCGCCCCTGCGATTTCACCTTTATGCCCTGACCCCGGTTAGCTACTTTACCGGGAAGTCACCCCGCCTCCGTAACTTTATCGCTCACTAATATTGACATCCCTGATCCTGCACCGTCAGCCTCGTCGAAGCGCCCGAGGCGTTGAAAGCTTCCACGCCGTAGGTATGCGCCTGGCCAGATGGGGGATCTTCGCTAAAGCTGGTCGTGTTCGCGGCGAGCGTGGCGATCAAGGATCCATCGCGGTAAACCCGGAAGCCCTCCTCGTTATCCGCTTGATCGATCCAATTGAGCGTCAGCGCATAACGCTTCTCGTTACACATCCAATCAACGATGCGCAGTCGAGCCGGCGCTGCCGGAGGGGGCAGCGGCACCGGCGTGGGCGGCGCCTGGATGACCGGCAGTTGGTCCACAGGGCCGAAGGTCTCGACGGTGCTGTCGGCAAACCAGCAGCGAAAGCCAAGTGCCCGGTCTTCACCCAACCACCACGGGGGCAGACTGGGATCGGAGCGGCCGACGAGATCCACTTCTGCGCCAGGCTCATAACCTGTCGTCGTGCCGTATTCCGTACCGGGCCCCTTGCGGCAGAATGCGTTCTTGATGAACCGGGCGAAGGGCTGCGTCTCGCTTGGGGTCTCCGACGTCGGCGTGGGCGGGATGCCCCCGGGTGGCTGCGGGACAAACCCCGGATCGCCGTAGTAATCACATATATCCACCCCCGATGTGGTCTGACCGGCGAGCACCTGGAACTGGATCAGGCTGTGGTCGTTGCAGGATACCGAAAGCCCACAGGGCACGGCCTGAGTGTAAGCGCCGCCGATCAAGTAATCCATGCGCCATGCATAAGCCACGTAAGTGCCCGGCGGAACGTCTACGCTGTAGGCGTTTGTGCCGCCCGGATGCGAGAGCTGTTCCACAAACTGCGTGTTGACTTCCTCAAAAAACAG
>JASFUN010000166.1:0-5139 GCA_050050255.1 Anaerolineales bacterium
TGTGGCCCTGTTCTTCGGGTTATCAGGCACAGGCAAGACGACACTATCAACCGATCCAGGGAGGAGCTTGATCGGTGACGATGAGCATGGCTGGAGCGACGCGGGCGTTTTCAATTTCGAAGGTGGCTCCTACGCAAAAGTTATTCAGCTTTCGCCGGCCGATGAGCCGCAGATCTACGCCGCGGTGCATCGTTTTGGATCCATCCTTGAAAATGTCGTTTACGATCCGACCACCCGCAAACTCGACCTCGATGACGATGAAGTGACCGAGAACACGCGCGCCTCTTACCCGCTTGAATATATCGAGAACACGGTCCCTGAGAAGATGGGGGGCCACCCAAGCAACATCATCCTCCTGACCTGCGATGCCTCCGGTGTTCTTCCACCGATCGCCAGGCTGACCCCTGACCAGGCGCTTTACCAGTTCATCTCTGGGTACACGGCTAAAGTCGGCGGGACCGAGGTGGGCTTGGGGGAAGAGCCGGAGATCACCTTCAGTACCTGCTTCGGGGCACCATTCATGGTTCACCATCCCTCATATTATGCAGAGCTTCTGCGGAAAAAGATCGAGCGCCACAACGTGAACTCGTGGCTGCTAAACACGGGATGGGTAGGTGGCCCCTACGGCGTCGGTAAACGCATCAGCATTTCATATACACGTTCTCTTTTAAATGCGGCACTATCAGGTGAACTGCTCGAAGGCGAGTTCAAGCGGGATCCGGTCTTCGGGTTTGAGGTGCCAACCAGCTGCGAAGGCGTCCCGGATAAGGTGCTGGATCCCGCGTCCTCTTGGCCAAGCGAGGCGGAGTACATGCAAAAGTACAGGCTGCTCGCCCGGCGTTTCATCGACAATTTTGCAAAGTTTGCACCGGATACTCCCCCTGAGGTCCGTGAAGCCGGTCCGAAGATTTGATACAATCATTGGTTCAAGCCTGGGATGACGATTAAATTGGTCCAGGCTGCGGCATTTTGTAGTGGGAAAAAATTTCTATGGAAACTTTGACGGATGAATAACAAGAAAAACCGCAGTTCTAAGAAGCTCGCTAACTGGATAGTCTGGATCATTGGTGCGGCTTTCATCATGAGCCTGGTGCTCATGGGTGTGCTGCTCCACATCGCGGTGCGGGATATGACGGCATCGTACACCGGTGTGGGTCTGAATCCCTTCAAACCCCAGGTTGGTGCCACTTCTGAGACTACGGGTTCGGAGCAGGCTGACGTCACACCTACTGCTGTCACGCTCGATATCGAGCCTAACCCATGGGACGGAAAATCGCGCGTGACGGTCCTGATGATGGGACTGGATTACCGCGATTGGATAGCCGGAGAATCGGCACCGCGCAGTGACACGATGATGCTGGTCTCGCTCGACCCAATCACGCTGCAAGCGGGCATGCTCTCGATCCCACGTGATCTATGGGTTGAAATCCCCGGTTTTGGCTACAACCGCATCAACACCGCTTACATGCTCGGCGAGGCTTACAATCTGCCCGGTGGCGGACCCGGCCTTGCTATGCAGACCGTCGAAGACCTGATCGGCGTGCCGATTCAGTACTTCGCAGTAGTGGATTTTCATACCTTTGAGCGCATGGTGGACGAGATTGGCGGAATCGATGTGCTCGTCAGAGACTGGATCAAAATTTCCCCTATCGGTGAGACATCTTTCTGGTTGAGTCCTGAACCTCACCATTTGAACGGAGCTCAAGCGCTCGCATACGCACGCGTGCGCAAAAACGCGGGTGGAGATTTTGGACGTGCGGAACGTCAGCAGCAGGTCATCATGGCTATCCTGGATAGGGTGGTTGGTTTTGATATGCTCCCTCGCCTCGTTAGCCGTGCACCTTCGCTCTACCAGGAAGTGGCTGCAGGTATACGGACAAACCTCAGCCTGGAGCAGATCGTCAGCCTGGCATGGCTTGGGATTCAGGTGCCAAAGGACAATATCCGCTCCGGTGTGATCGCGCCTCCCAAGATGGTAAATTTTTACACGCGACCCGATGGAGCGCAGGTTTTACGCTTCGTCCCCGATGAAATCCGGGCGCTGCGGGACCGATTGTTTGTGGAAACGAGCGCTTTCGGGCCTACACTTCCCGAGCCTCCAGAAGAAGGCTACCAGCCATGAGCGCACCGACCGAAGAAACACAAAAACACACTCCTGGCGACATGGGGAGCAACCCGCAGGACACCCAACCTGTGCCCAAGCTGGCTGCGGGACGCAAGCGATGGATTTGGTTCGCGGCCGCCGGCCTTGTTGTGTTGATGCTGATCGTCTCGATCGCGACTGGCTACAACCAGGGGCTAAAGCAACGCGAGCTCGGCGCACAGGTCAACGCAGAACAGGTCGCACAGGATCAGTTTGATAAAGGCGTTGAAGACTTGATCGCCGGCAATTACGAGCTAGCCCAACAGCGGTTTGAATACGTGCTCGAATTGGATCCTGAATTCGAGGGTGCATCAGATTTCCTCAATCAAGCGCTTATGGCTATGAATCAGCCGACCGCGACTCCCAGCCCGATGGCTTCGCCGACGCCGACAGAAACGCCCGATTTCAGCTCATTCGAAGGCATGTTTGGGAGCGCACAAGCTGCTTTTGCGCGTGAGGATTGGGATACTGCGCTCGATATAATGATCCGCTTGCGCGGCGAGAACCCTGAGTACCGCATCGATGAAGTTAATCAGATGATGGATGTCGCACTGCGCAATCGCGGCATGCAAAAATTTAGTTCAGGTGATCTGGAGCAGGGCATCTACGATTTGACCCTGTCAGAACGCTTCGGTCCATTAGACAGCCAGGCGGCTTCCTGGCGCCGATCGGCGGAGTTCTTTATCTTCGCTAACAGCTTTTTTGGGCTCGATTGGTCGTTGGCCACGGAATATTTCGGCCAGATCTGCCAGGCGAATATTTGGGGAGCTTGTACAAAGTACGGACTGGCTGCCAAAGAATATGCGGGCCAAATTGCAATGGAGGGTGAAGATCCCTGCCTGGCGGCTTCGTACTATGAGATCGCTTTCGGGTATGTCCAACCTGGAGGCGTTGAGCCGACTGCAACCGAGATCTCCCATCTTTGCGCTACCGCCACGGCACCGACGCCGACGCCCACGATCACATCGACATTCGTATGGACCCCGACGTCCACCGCGACTTTGATCCCTGGTCCAACATCAACTCCCACGCCAAGCTCGACGTCGTCCGGCGCCAGCCCGACACCCACGAACACGTCGCCGGCCGCTCCCAGTGCAACCCCCACGATTACCCCGACGACGGCCCCTACCAACACATCAGCGCCGATGCCGACACCCACATCGACACAAACCATGACGCCCACGCCGGACGGCGGCTGAAAGAACGTACACCGATTACAAAAAAAAACACCCCGTCAGGGGTGTTTTCTTATTCTAGGATTGCGGGAACCTCTTCAAGGGGCCAATAGACCTTCAAGCTCTTCAAGGTTTACAGGCTTTTGAAGGAACCCCTGTGCACCAACTTCCTGGGCGCGCTCCTTGAGGTATATGTCGTTTGTGGCGGTGAGCATGTAGATCGGCAGGTTTTCTGCGTTGGGAAGGCTGCGCAGGTGTTCAAGCGTCTTCAACCCATCCATGCCCGGCATCATGTAATCCAGGAAGATTACATCTGGCTTCGAGCCGTTAACGAATTCAACCGCGTCTTCGCCACGCAGCGCTTCGACAGCTTCATGGCCTAACATCCGTACTGCCATGGAGAGCATTTTCACGCTTTGTATCTGGTCATCGATAATTAATACTTGGGCCACTTTCCATGCCTTTCGGTCTTCGCATGGGAGCCCAGTTGCCGGGGTCACTCCAGGGTTTTATCAAGCATGTACCTGGAAAGTTGTCGATCGAAGTGTGACCGACGATCGATTGGATTCGGCAACTGGCTGTCCTGGCTCCGGTGAGCGTTAGACCCTTTAGTTTTGCGTCATCACCTTTCAGTGATTTTGCCCTGATCGAATCCGATTAAAGTATACGACTAGATCAGGCAATTGGGCCTTACATTCGACTATCGGAGGCGCGACTGCCTCGAAAGCCCCCCGTAAGGTCCGCCCGGCAGGATTCGAACCTGCAACCTACGGATTCGAAGTCCGGCGCTCTATCCGTTGAGCTACGGGCGGCTGCGGATTGAATTATAGTCGCTGGCTGTCGGGAAAGAAAGCGCGATTCGGACGTCCTGTGACGCGTCTGCTATCATCGAGATGTGTATTTCTAAACAAGGAGGATCGAACAAAGCATGAAGACGATCCAGGTTCGAACGAATGACCAGGTCGACATGGTGGAGATCACTGCGGAGGTGCGGGCGTTCCTCGCTGAAACCGGCGCTGAGAAGGGGGCTGTGCTGGTTTTTGTGCCTCATACGACGGCCGGAGTGACGATCAATGAGAACGCTGACCCGTCTGTTCAGCATGACCTGCAGGAAGATTTTCAACGACTGGTACCCCGAAAGCAAAGCTACTACCAACACCGGGAGGGCAACAGCGCCAGCCACACACTGAGCAGCATGATCCACTCATCTATCATGATCCCATTTGAGGGATCATCGCTGGCCTTCGGCACCTGGCAAGGCGTATTCCTTTGTGAATTTGACGGCCCACGCAACCGGAGGGTGCACCTGCAAGTCCTGAGTTGAAAGCTGCGCTTATGTTGCTTTCCGCCTGCAGCCGACTTCCAGACGGTCAATGCAGCCCAATCCCTGATCGGGGTCTGACCAGGGGACAGTCCCACATGCTTCGAGGGTGAGCGTCGCTCTATTTTCGATTTAGATAGGGGCAAAGCGCACAAAATGAAACTGCCAATCAGGGGAGCACGATTGGCAATATACGTTGGCTGGTCTCCGCCATGAGCAGGATATGGTCAACGAGAAATCAGATAGCAAACACGCTCGCAGCCTGGTGCTTCAAGCCGCGCACGATGAGGTGGAAAGCCAAGGATGGAGCAAATTGCCTGGGCTCCATCCTTTTGTCGCTATGCTTGAGAAACAGATTTCTTCGTTTTGGAGTTCTAGCTTGCTGCAAGCTCTACGCGTGTGTCCTTAAGCCTGGACATTAATGCCTTCGCTACACCCTGGTACAGCTTGAAGCCGAGTTCGGGATTCGCATCGAGCAGCTCGCGCAGCGGTTTCGCCTC
>JASFUN010000167.1:0-5086 GCA_050050255.1 Anaerolineales bacterium
TCGGTCCACCTACAGGATGTGTCGTGTAAACACAGTAGGAATCGGCCACGACATTCGGGATGCGGTAGGGACCCGTGGATGAGTAACCTGCCGCACGGGCAATGTTGACGCCGTATTCCGTGTAGGCACCTGCGTCCCAATAGTATTCGGTCTTCATCGCCAGGAGTTCGCCTTCTTTGGTGGCGCCGATCTTCGTCCTTGCGACCAATCCCTGACGGACGAACGCGCAAAAGAACTCCTCCTCACGCGTCAGGCGGACTTTGACCGGGTGTCCCGGGACGCTCATAGCCATCACGACGGCAGTCCCCTCCGCCGATAAACCGGCCTTGGAGCCAAAACCACCGCCAACGTAGGGAGCGATGACGCGTATATCACTCTGGGACAGCTCTAAAGCCTGAGCGATCAGGTTGCGCTGTGCGAACGGAGACTGGCTGCTGCTCCACAATGTGTATCGCCCTGAGCGGTCTAGTTCTGCCACGGCGACATGTGGCTCAATGGGCACATGCTGGATGATGGGCACACGGAATTCACGCTCGACGATGACCTCGCAGTCCGCCCATGCTGCTTCGACATCCCCTTTTCTGACCTTGAAGTGGTTGGCAATATTGGTTCCCGGTTTTGGATCGATGAAATCGGCGACCTCGTACTCACCCAGTTTTTCATGCAGCAGGGGGGCATCCGCATCGAGGGCGTGTACAGGGTCAACCACCGGCTCCAGCACTTCATATTCGACTTCCACAAGCCGGCAGGCTTCCTCGGCGATCGCCTCAGTCGTTGCGATTACGCCGACGACCGGATCTCCGACGAAGCGCACCTTCTCCCGGCAGAAGATGTAGCGGTCGCGCAGGTAGAGTCCAAAACGCGCATCGCAATCATCGCCGGTAACGACGGCGCGTACGCCAGGCAGCGCTTTTGCCTTGCTCACGTCCAACGACAAGATGCGGGCGTGGGGATGTGGGCTGCGGACCACGCGTCCGTAGAGAAGGTTTGGCCCGAACTGCAGATCATCCGCAAAAGGAGCGGCGCCGGTGGCCTTCTCGAACGCGTCGATGCGTTCGACGCTCTTTCCAACGGGGGAGGGGGCTGTTTTCGAATGCTCGTGCGCTACCATTTCAACTTCCCTCCTTGGCTGCAGCTTCAACCGCGTCAATGATGCCCACGTAGCCAGTGCATCGACAGAGGTTGCCCCGCAGTGCGTTCTTGATTTCCTCCCTGCTCGGATGCGGATTGCGGTCGAGCAGGGCTTTTGCGGAGATCAAAATGCCCGGCGTGCAGAAACCACATTGGATACCATTATGGTCGATAAAGGCCTGCTGCAGCGGATCGAGGTGATCGTCTTCGGACAGACCTTCGACCGTGACAATTTCTGCGTTGTCGACCTCGACGGCGAGCACGAGGCAAGCGTTAACGGGTTCGCCATTGAGCAGGACAGTGCAGGCACCACATTCGCCGGTATCGCACCCACTCTTGACGCCCATCACACCTAATTGTTCGCGCAGGAAGCGCAGCAGGGTCAAATTGGAACGTACCTGACGGACATCTTTAGTGCCGTTTAACGTAAAGGAGATCGTATGCTGGGTCATCTACGCCTCCTCCGTGAGCATTTCCCGGACGTCTTTCAATCCCCAGGCGGTCAGTTCGTAGACCATCGCCCGGCGGTATTCAGCGGAAGATCTTGCATCACTGATTGGCTTTGCGAGGCTTTGAGCTCGACGGGCGGCTGCTTCGATGCTTGCGTCTGAAAGCTCGGATTCTTCCAGTAGCTGCTCAGCCTCGTAGACCCGCAGCGGGGTAGGTGCGACCGAGGCGAGTGCGATCCGAAAACGAAAGCCGGAAGCCGTCGCCGGGTCTGGGTAGCCAACCGCAGCCACGCCGACAATCGCAAGGTCTCCCGAGGTGTTGCGGCCAAGCTTGAGGTAGCGACCTTTCCAACCTGCAGGAGGCATGGGGATGTGAATCTGTGTCAGGATTTCACCCGGTTTCAGGACACTCTCTCCCGGCCCCTTGAAGAAATCACTGAGGGCAACATCGCGAGTCCCGTCCGCGCTCTGGAGTGTCAGGTGCGATTCCAGCACGAGCAGAGCAGGAGCGCTGTCAGCAGCCGGCGAGGCGTTGCAGAGGTTGCCGCCGATCGTCGCCCGACTGCGGAGCTGGTAAGAAGCGACGGTTTCTAGAGCCTGCACCAGCAGGGGAAAGTTTGCTTCCACCTCCGGATGCCTTGCGATAGAGTTCATGCTCGCGGCAGCCCCGATCGTGAGCCCGTGCTCCCCATCAAAATCGATTGTGGCGAGCTCCGGGATTTGCTTGAGATCGATGATCTCGGTCGGGGCGATCGATCCAGCGCGCATTTGCACGAAGAGGTCTGTGCCGCCGAGCAGCACACGCGTGCGGGCTGGCTGCAAGCCCAGACTCTCCAGCGCGCTCTCTGCGGTTGTGGCGCGTTGATAGTCGAAAGCCGGTAACTCCGGAAGCGGAAGCTTCATATCTACCTCACTTTCCTGATCCTGGATGGACAACTCAAGCAGGGCTTAGAGTTGTTCCTTCTGGCACAGACAATCACCGAAGCGAGTCTTCTTGAATGATTTTTTCTTTTCCATGAGCGCGTCATAGCGATCGTCATCGACGAAGGCAACGATGCGGCCGATGCTGGCTTCACCGTCGACAAACCGCCAGGGGAAACACCCGATCTCAACGCGTTCGTTCAACAGTAGATCGATATCTCCCCCGACACACTCTGCGTGGATGATGCCGTGTGGGAACAGCTCGATGTGCATGAGTTGGTATTTATCATCAGTGAACACCTCTTCCAGTGCCTTGCCATATTTTTCCTGGAAGTGCGCCTGCGCTTCCTTTGCCTGGCGCGGCATCCAGTTGCGGATGATCGTGTTCATCGGATGGTCGGCGCTCCCACAGTCCACGGCCAGCCATTTGATCTTTTTCTCAACGCACCATTCTGCGAACTCACGGTCGGGTCCGGGGTGCTTTACCATATAGCGGATTTCGTCGGCTGCGGGCTGGTCCCATCCATAGCGGTGATACCCGGTATGGATGATCAGGATATCGCCTTCCTTCACATCGACGCGTTCCTCGATCATTTTGGAGCTGTAGATGTCGTAGTCGCCCACGGCGTCGGAAAGATCGACGACGACACCCGGTCCGGCCAGGAATTCAAAATCAAGTTGGGCGATATCCTTGCCGGGCGTATAAAAATGAATTTCACCGTCCAGGTGTGTGCCAAGGTGGTTGGAGTGTGTGACCACCTGTCCGTTCGCGCCATTCGGTGCCAGGCGCTTGAAATACTTCACCTGCAGCGGCTCGTAAGTCGGCCACGGCGGTGTCCCGATCCCGAGGGGTATCGTTAGGTCAATGATCTTCACGGCATTCTTCCTTTCTCATACGTTGGGTGTTTCAAGGTCAGCCTCGACTGTGTGGCCAGCACAATTTGGTCTTGGCTTGGCGGGTTCAAGCCTTCTCGAAGATTAAACCCTCGACCTTGACCCCTCCAATTTCACGCACGCTGCCCCAGCCGCGCTTCAACTTCATGCCCAGTTTTGGTTCTTCGACATCGATCAAGCCAAGGGCTTTGACCCCGTTATCGAATTTGACGACCCCCAGAACGCGGCCGCGTTCGTCCATTCCCCACGGGAGCTGCTCGATTATCGTGTAGGTCACCAGGCTGCCTTCTTCCGACGGCTCGATCTCTTCGAAATCACGCTTTTTGCAGTTTAAACAGCGGTCATGGTAGGGATACATGATCAAACCGCAGGACTTGCACTTGTACGCGGTGATGTTCTTCATGAGCTCCTCCTGAGCACGAAGGCCACGACGTTATTTCCGAAGCCGCCGAAGTTCAGCGAGAATCCGTTCTTTGCATCTTCTACTTGATTCTCGCCAGCTTCGCCGCGCAGCTGCCAGACGAGGTCTACGATCTGCGCGACACCTGTGGCGCCGACCGGGTGGCCGCGCGCCTTCAACCCACCGGAAGGGTTGATCGGCAGCTTGCCGCCGATCTTGGTGTCACCGCGTTCCACAGCTTTACCGCCTTCACCCATCTTGAAGAAGCCGGCTTGTTCACTCTCGGCGATCTCCAGGATCGTGAACGCATCATGAAGTTCAGCGACGTCGATGTCCTTCGGTTTGATGCCCGCGCGCTCAAACGCTTGTTTGGCTGCCAGACGGACAGCCTTGAGTTCGGTGGGGTCCTCGCGTTCGGCGAGCGTATGTGTGTCGGTGGCCTGACCAAAACCGGCGATCTGAACCATGGGTTTCTTCGCCGCTTTGGCGATCTCTTCAGAGACAAGGACAACCGCAGCCGCGCCGTCGCTTACCGGGCAGCAGTCATACAGGTGCAATGGATCTGCAACGACCGGGCTGTTGATGTGGGATTGTGGGTGGCTGAGGATGCCCTCCATCGTAATTTTCATCTGGATATGGGCGTAGGGATTTCTGATGCCGTTTTCCTGGTTCTTGATCGCCACCGCCGCTAGCTGTTCGCGGGTGACGCCATATTTTTCCATGTACAGGCGTGTAAACATACCCGCCATGGCCGGCAGGGTCAGACCGTAAATGTACTCGGCACGGGGGTGGGTCATCGCAGCGACGATGTCGGTCGCCTTGGGTCCGATGACATCCCGCATTTTCTCGCCGCCGACGACCAGGACGACATCGTAATACCCGCTGGCGACCGCGAGAACGCCGTTCTTCACGGCGGAACCGCCGGAGGCGGGACCGTTCTCGATGCGCTCGGCAGCAGCCGGGATAAGCGCGAGGCGGTCGACGAGCGCGCTGGCGACCGAAACCTGGTGGTTGAATAAACCCGAAGCCATGTTTCCCAGGTAAACCGCACCGACCTCATGCTTGCCCAGGTCGGCGTCATCCATTGCGGCTAACCCGGCACCAGCCAACAGGTCGTCCAGAGTGTTTTCATCGTGCCGCTCGAAAGGGACCATCCCTGCGCCGGCGATATATACGGGCCTCATCTCTTTATCCTCCTCTTCGCTCCGAGGATCTTTTCGACGATATCATCTTCACTGACAACCTTTATCTCTCGCGTTGCGACTTCCATCAACTCGTCGGGCACCGGTCG
>JASFUN010000168.1:0-5075 GCA_050050255.1 Anaerolineales bacterium
ACCTCCAAACCGGGCAAGCGAGGTTCTGTAATGCACACGATATCCGCTTTCTTCAGGAGCCTGAGCGACGGCTTCGATATGGGTCACCTCGGTCTCAGCCCTGATCTGTGCACCCCGCTTTTCGGCGAAATAAAGGTAATTCTTCGGAAGAGTATTCTTCGAATTGTAGCGGCATCCAATCATGCAGCCGCCACAATAGATGCAGCCTGTCCTGGGGGGTCCGTCTCCACCGAAATACGGATCTGGATGATCCTCTCCAGGTTCACCGAAATAGACTCCCACATCGACCGGTCTGAAGGTGCTGCCCTGTCCCATTTCGATCGCGGCTGAGCGCATGATTTCGTCAGCCTGCGTTAGGTCAGGGGTGGTTTGGCAACCGAGCATCCTCTTCGCTTCGGCAAAGTGAGGCTTTAATATATTTTTCCAGTCAGCAAGATCGGCCCAGGCTGGTGCTTCGAACATCTTCTCATCAGGCTCGACCAGGACGTTTGCATAGCCCAGGCTTCCCCCGCCCACCCCGCTCCAGCTGAAGACCATCAGGTCCTTAAAGAGCGATATTTTTAGAAAACCCTGAAAACCAAGCCCTGGCATCCACAGGTATTTGCGCAGCTGCCAATTGTTCTCGGGGAATTGGTCATCTTCTATTCGCCTGCCCCGCTCAACGACCAGTACTCGATACCCCTTTTCGGTCAACCGCATTGCCGATACGCTGCCACCAAAACCGGATCCGATGATCACAAAGTCATAATCAAATTGATGGTCTATGACGAACTCCTTCAAGATGCCTTGCTTGCCGAAACGCAACCCATGCCGGCTCAAGTCAGGTTCGTTGACATCTCTTGAATGTCGAAGAAAGCGACCTCACGGATCTCCTCAATCGGAGCCATCGTAACACCTTCTTCGGTGAAACAGGAATGAATTTGAGCTTCTGTTTCTGCTTCCCACAAGCAGTACAATCGCTCATCAGCGGGATCGTAGTATGAGGACAGCCAGCGCACGTCGCCGCATAGGTTCTTAATGATCCCCTCCCAGAGTTCGAGCCATTCGTCTTGAGTTTCCGGGTATTGTTTGACAGTATGAATAACTAGAAAATGGTGCATCTTATGCCTCCCCACGTCTCATCATAAAATGGTCAGGATTCCTCCCCATTACCAATCTCTACTTCCCGCGCACATCGCACAAACTCAAGGACAGTGGGCACATTTCTCAAGATGTACGCCATGTTGCCTTCGACCCGAAGCCTGCGCGTCAACATTGCCTGCATCGGGTCCAATTCACTTGTGAATATCTTAAATATATTGTCGATGGATGCCCGCATGACAAATGACGAATCAGGCAGTTCCTCTTGTTCGAGATCGATGAACCTGATGCTCCGACATGACCCGTGCCAGAGGTCCAGGTATTTCGCCACCGGCAATTTTTCAGGCACGTCCATATCCCCCGGTTCAATCACGACGGTTATATCACCCTCCCATTTTTTAGCCACGTGTGCATACTGCTGATCAGTATTGAGGACCTCTTTCAGCGCCTGCAGCCAGGCTTCACTTGGAAATGGGTATCCCATTCGATTTATCACCCCTTGCACTCGGTTGGAGCATGATTATGCGATGAGATAGCAGGTTATGTCAAAGCGAACCGTTGACAGCTAATCGACCGTTCGGTTACACTCAGAACTCAAGCGAGAATTTTCAGGAAAATGATGTTATTTTCACGTGATGAACTGGAAAAATTTGAGGATAAACAGCTTGCCCCGTATGGGTTTCGCTCCCAGGATTCGCGCGGGCGAGCCTATCCTGACAAAGAACCGCTCTATCGAAGCGTTTTCCAACGCGATAGGGATCGTATCATCCACACCACAGCCTTCCGCCGTCTGGAGTATAAAACGCAGGTCTTTGTCATCACCGAAGGCGACTATTACCGCACGAGGTTGACGCACACCCTCGAGGTAGCCCAGATCGGGCGCACACTTGCCCGGGCACTCGGAGCGAACGAAGACCTGGTTGAAGCGATCTGCCTGGCCCACGATCTCGGCCATACCCCGTTTGGCCATGCAGGCGAACGTGCGCTCTCAAAACTCATGGAGGAGCATGGGGGCTTTAATCACAATACCCAGTCACTGCGCATCGTTACAGAATTGGAACAACGCTACCCCGATTTCCCGGGCTTGAATCTGACCTGGGAGGTCCGGGAGGGCATCGTCAAACACGAGACGGAATACGACATATCTGAAGCAGAAGACTACGACCCGGATAAGCGTGGGCATCTCGAAGCTCAGATTGCGAATGCAGCGGATGAAACGGCATATACCGCCCATGATCTTGACGATGGTCTGAGATCAGGATTGCTCAAACCCAAAGATCTGGCAGCCGTCGAACTCTGGCTGCAGGTTACAGATAGCGTCGGCTGGGAAGGCATACAGCTGAGCGAACTGGACCGCCACCAACTGATCCGGCGCCTGCTTGGCATTTTGATCGGCGAACTACTTGAATACACGCAGACGCAAATATCAGAGCATGATATTTCATCCGTTGAAGCCGTTCAGACTCACGACGAAAACCTTGTTGGCCTCCCCGCTGGCATGCGTCAAAAGAACCAGGAGCTAAAAGCATTCCTTTATGAGCACATGTACCGGCACCATCGTGTTTACCGCATGCAGGTCAAAGCTGAGAAGATCCTCGCCGAGCTCTTCGAAACCTACAGCGAACACCCGGCTATGCTCCCTGAGGAGATCCAGGCAAAGGCAGAGGAGGCAGATTTTTACCGGGTAATAGCGGATTACATTGCAGGCATGACCGATCGCTTCGCGCTTGACGAGCACAGCCGGCTCTTCGATCCGCAGGTCAGCCTCTAACTGAAAGGTGAGGGATGAAGAAACAGGAATTCAGATTAACGCCAGAAGGTGCGGAGAAAATGAAGGCCGAGCTCGAGCATCTTAAAGGTGATAAGAGGATCGAATTAGCCAAGAGGTTGAGACACGCAATCTCCATGGGTGATCTCAGCGAGAATGCGGACTACATCGCAGCGAAGGAAGATCAGGCTTTTCTCGAAGGCAAGATACAGGAACTCGAAACGATCTTGCGGAATTCGGTGATCATCGAAAAATCAGAAAACGGTGTGATTGATATTGGCAGCCATGTCGTCATCGAGGAAGATGGACAGACTTTTCATTATCATCTCGTCGGTGTCAAAGAAGCCGACCCACGTAACGGGAAAATATCACACGAATCACCCATCGGAAGGGCGCTGCTGGGAAAGGCTGTCGGCGATAAAGCCGTTGCAGAGACCCCGGTTGGGGAAATCACCATGCAGATACTCGAAATCTCCTGAGCTATTTCGACACCAGGAAAATAAAAAAACGGCAGGTCACTTCAGACCTGCCGTTCTCCTTTTCAGAACGAACTACATGCTTTTTGACTTGGCTTTCAATTCGATCGTCAGGCGATCGAAGAAACTTTCAGACGGTAGGGCTCCTTCGCCATAGCTGAGATCAACTATGCGTGCTTCGACCTGCAGGGAGGCGGTTTCAAGCACGACCGTCTCGCCGCTCTCAGCCATGATCAGATCACCCTTCGCCGCCAGCGTCGCCCGCGTCTCTTCATCATTGTAGGCATACTTACTTAGCAGGACCTTTGTCACGGTCTGGATGTCGTTCTTGTCGAACAGCCACACCTCAAAAGCCGAGACCTTCTTGGGTTCACCGACGCTCATCGCATGGGTGATACCAACACCACATTCGCCCAGAAAATCTCCAGTGGCAGGGCTCTCGATGCTGAACGAGTCGTCATAAAGGTCATCGCCCAACGTGAAAGTCGTCCTGAAGGTGGCCAGAGGCTGGTCGACGGCCTCGACAGGTTCCTCATAGGGTTCAACCGATTCGAAATCCATCGCCGTGCCCATCTCAGGTGCTTCGAAAGCCTCATCGAATTCAGATTCGCGCACCTCGATCCGACGCCGCAGGAGCAAAGCCAAACCGAGCAATGCACCCAGCAGAAGGGTCGCGCCACAGACAGGCAGTATGAAGCGTGACACGCCTGTGCGCTCAGCGGGTTCCTCCTCGGTAGCCCCGGGGATAGCCGCAGTCTCACCTTCGGCAGGCTGCTCTTCACCCATCTCCCCCTCGGCCGGCTGCTCGGCCTGCTCACCCTCCGGGCTGCCCTCTACTACCGGTGCTTCCACGGCGGCGAGCGCCTGGAACTTCTGCAGAGCGCTCGGGCTGAGATCACCGGGTTCTTCCGCAACCGCAGCGAGCGCCTCTTCCTTATACTCGCCCAGAGCGTTGTACCGTTCTAGCGCTAGCTCTGCATCGCTGTTCAATTCATAGGAATCAACAGCCATCCTGACATAATCTGCGCGCAAATCCTCACGCAGATCTTCAGGTGTGCCATTAACCCATTCCACCGGGTTCAAAACCCAGGCATAGAGTACGCCCACCAAAATCCCGATGACGAGCGCGACACCGATGATGATTGCAGTTCTTCGATCCAGGAAGTTCTGTATTGCTTCCATAGCCCCTCGCTTCTCGGCGAAAGATAAACTCTCGTTCCCGATATTTGTACACAGCAACCGGAATTGTAGACTGTGTGTTTTTCTAAGGCAATTCCTATGGTGCAGAAATCATGCCAGGTCGGGCTCTTCGAGCTCTAAGTCACTTTTTTCGAACACGGTCTCGCATTCGGTACATTTCGCCTCATCTCGGTTTTGCGCTACGAGCAAGCCTCCGCACTCTGGACAAGGCACCGGCAGTGGCTCCTTCCAGGAAGTAAATTCACATTCAGGATAATTCGAACAGCCGTAAAACACCCTCCCTTTTCGGGTCCTGCGTTTAACGATGTCTCCACCATCCAGCGGGCACGAAACCCCGATCTTCTCAAGGAAAGGCTCTGTGTGGCGGCATTCCGGAAAGTTTGAACAACCGATGAATTTGCCGTAGCGTCCATGTCGGATCAACAGAGGATTGCCGCATTCAGGACACTTCCTATCAAGCATTTCCGGTTCAGCCTTGACCTCAGGCATCTCCTCTTCTGCTTTTTCTAGCTGCTCCGAGAAGGGGTCGTAGAAATGCCGGACAACTTCCA
>JASFUN010000169.1:0-5074 GCA_050050255.1 Anaerolineales bacterium
GCGCCTGGCTGCCGCTGACGATCGCCGCACCTGCTTCCGCCGCGGCCGCGAAAGCCTCGCGCTGCGACTCAGAAGGACGGGCATGCTCCGCCCATTGAAAGGTGAAAATCGGTATCAAACCCTCCGCGCGCAATTTCCGGGTCTCGGTGAGCAGCGAACTCTCGCTGCAGGGTGCCGCCCCGGGTGCTGACTCCGATGCCCAGGCATAACGTGGACCAGGCTGGTTGCATCCAAGGAACGCGAGCCTGTTGCCGTTATGTTCAATCACCGCAGCCTGGAGCGCATCGGCAAGATTTTTCCCCCCGCCGAAAGTAGTCCAGCCGGCTTCGTGGTACAGCTCAAGCGTCGTCAGGAAGGGCTCAGCGCCAAAATCCTTATTGTGATTACCGGTCAGTTCGACTACGTCGACGCCGACCGATTCCAACAGAGCAAAGTAATCCGGATCACTGCAAAATTTGAGTCCCTCCTGAACCGGATCGGGAAACGGGCAATCCGCCCAGAACGACACCTCGTTGCTGATGTGGGTGATATCCGCCCCGCGCAGCCAATCACCGATCTGCTCGGCCGGGTAAAGAACCCCCCGGCGTTCCATCTGCCAGGCGGTAGCGCGCGTGAGGGCGGTGACACCGGTCATGAGCACCACCGTCATCCGCTGTGGATCACGGTTGGAAGCCGGCCACTCAAGCTTTCCTGCAAGTTCATCCACCAAAGACTGCGGTCCCGAGAGGCCAAAGGGGAGCAGCAGAGGATAACCCTGCGGATCGAACGACTTCGTAATCGGGCTTTGACCTTCCAGGCGCAGCACCTTCCAGCGCGGTTCCAGTTCCTCAAACGGGATGACGCTGTAATAGTCCCCTGCCGACCAGGCGTCTTCAAGCAGGTGCTCGGCTTCAACCTGAAGCACGGTTTCACCGGGCGACACCCCGAATCCTTTTCGCAGCAGCGCGGCACTCTGCCCGGTGACAATTAATCCCCCCGTCTCTGATGATCCGTCCCAGCGCCTTTGGAGCTCCTCCAGTGCGAGATCGTCCCTCACGGTTGGAAATGGCGCCACCACCGCGTAAACCCAATGTGTCAGCGGTCGCTCCGGCTGCATTTCGACCCGAAGCTGGGCATCCTCGGCTTGTTCGACGAACACATACCTTCCAGCAGAGCCATCCACCAGCTCCACTACCGGATCGCGCAGGGCTGAGGGCAGCGCTGGATCGACCCACAAGCTGACCTCGCCAGGATCAGGCGCCTCTGTCGCCGGCATGAATGGCGTCGAAGTGGGGGTTGGCGGCGGGACGATCGCTGTCGTAGATGAGCTTGAACCTCCGGTCGATGCGGTTGTACAGGCGGAGAGCGTCATGACGCTGACACACACGCTGATAATTGCTCGCAGATGATTCGTTTTTGTCACAGTAGCGCGATTATCCCACGCAGGGTATGGAATCGCCAGACGAACGGTCCAGCCTTGCAACCTTGAGCAAAGTCTGCTCTTGGCGCTCCGCCGGCGGAATGAGATTGACGGAGGCCCTCATCAATGGTAAAGTTGCCTCCATATGGTCGTGTTTACGGTTTTAAGCCCGATGTCACCGCCCGTCCCTACCAGCCTTCATACGGCGTGGGCATGGGTTCGCGAGCGTTGATCGACTGAAACACAGTCCAATCAGCTGGTTGATCCGTAAACTTGTGCCCCGCCCATCCGGGGCATTTTTTATTCGTGCAATCGGCTGGGATGGCATAAAGCAGTTCTTATCAATCCTGGAGGTAGCAACATGCGAATGAGCAAACTTTTCAGTCAAACACTGCGTGACCGTCCTTCGGAAGCGGAGATCCGCAGCCACGAGCTGCTGTTAAGGGCCGGGTTTATCCGCCAGCTGGCGGCCGGGATCTTCACGATCCTGCCTCTGGCGCAGCGCTCGATCACAAAGATCGAGGACATCATGCGCGATGAAATCAATGCCATCGGCGGGCAGGAGATCACCATGCCCGTCGTCCACCCGGCTGATATCTGGAAAGAGACAAATCGTTGGTATGAAGTCGGCTCTGAGATGGGACGCTTCAAGGACAAGGCGGACCGAGACATGGTGCTCGCCATGACACATGAAGAAGTGGTTGCCGATCTCGTGCGCAACGAAATCCAATCCTATCGCCAGCTTCCGCAGTTGATCTATCATATCCAGACAAAATGGCGTGACGATCCCCGGCCAAGGGCCGGTTTGATCCGTGTGCGCGAGTTCACGATGAAGGACAGCTACAGCCTGGACATGGATTGGGAGGGTCTCGATGAGCAGTACCGCCATCATTACCAGGCCTATTTCAACATATTCCATCGCTGCGCCTTGCCTGTGATCGCGGTGAAATCCGACGTGGGCATGATGGGCGGTAAGATGGCGCATGAGTTCATGTACCTAACACCAGTCGGGGAAGACACACTCCTGCTTTGTGACAATTGCGGATATTCCGCCAACCGCCAGATCGCTCATTTCCAAAAACCCAAACCCGAATCCGAAGAACTTCTACCTGTTGAAAAAGTCGAAACGCCGGAGATGAAAACGATCGAAGGTCTGGCTAAGTTCCTCGATGTTCCAAAATCGCGCACTGCCAAAGCCGTGTTCATGATGGGGACGTTTACGGAAGGCCAGCAAGAGCATGAGCGCTTCGTGTTCGCCATCGTACGCGGAGACATGGACCTGAACGAAACCAAATTGGCCAACGCGGTCAAGGCCAAGGAACTCCGCCCTGCGACGGAGGAGGAGATCATCGCCATCGGCGCAGTTCCTGGATATGCCTCCCCGGTTGACATCGAGGATGCGCTGGTTGTCGTCGATGATCTCATACCCGATTCGCCCAACCTGGTGGCTGGAGCAAACGAGGAAGGCTACCACCTTCGCAATGTCAATCTGGGGCGCGATTACGAAGCCGAAGTCATCGCCGACATAACCGTCGCCGAAGAGGGATCACCCTGCCCTGAATGTGGCACGGCGATGAGGTCGTCACGCGGTATCGAGGTAGGTAATATTTTTAAACTCGGGACCCGCTACAGCGAAGATATGGGCTGCACATTCCTGGACCAGGATGGCAAGGAGCAGTACGTCGTCATGGGCTCTTACGGCATCGGCAGCGGCCGACTGCTTGCCGCAATCGCCGAGGAATACAACGATGACGATGGCTTGATCTGGCCAATAAGCGTGGCGCCCTATGAGGTGCACCTGCTGGGTTTGAAAGGCGCACAGGATGAGGCTGAAGGGGTCTACGATAACCTGGATGAGGCCGGCATCGAGGTTTTGTTCGATGACCGCGAAGAAAGCCCCGGGGTGAAGTTCGCCGACGCCGACTTGATCGGGATTCCTATCCGGCTCACGGTGAGCGAACGATCGCTCGGCAAGGACAGCGTGGAGGTCAAACGCCGGGATCAGGATGCCGCCGAACTGGTGCCTATCGGGGAGATCGCCAAGCATGTTCGCGCGCTTATGAACACCCTGCAGGGGGAGATCGATGACCTGGTCGTCGCTATGCCTTTCGAGGAATAAAATTCCCCGGGGTGATGGCACACAACGAATTAAAGCGCAGCGAAGATCCGGATTGCAAGCTTGACCGTGCGCACACACGGGATCGCAGTCTCGTACGTCAGAACCGGGTAGCCTAAAAAAAAGAGCCCGCTTCAAAGCGGACTCGTGACTTGCTGAGTCTAGGAAATCGCCAGGAATAACCTGCGCCCTCACTCCGGGTTAGCGCTGAGCTTGCCAACCTGTCGGAGCAAGCCTAAAACGCCGACGCCCAGCCGCAGCCCCTCTTTGGTGCCAAACTGCAGCGGCTCACCCAGTTCCTCCGAGCGCTTCACCAGCACCAGTGCCACTCCAAGGCCGGTCACAGCGCCGACGATCGCTCCCATCAAGTAAGTCCGGGTCTTCCAATTGTTATCATCCATGTGATTCTCCATCATCTATTCTAAAAAAGGAGGCCAAGCCCTTGATAATTGCGCTTGCCACAGCCCAGGCCCCCTTCACGGTGAAGATTGGTCTTACGGCCAGATCCGAACCTTTCCGCAGGTAGCCTCCTGCACGGTCAATGTAGAGCTTTGCAGTGCGCATCGGGGCAGGCAGCCATGCGGTCAGCCGGAATAATCCATACCAGAAGGCGGCGAGCAAGGCCAATGGGAACACGCCAACACATAACCACGGGATCAAGAGAAATATCAACGAGGTGTCAGCCCAGGCGCTCGCTGTCCCAACACCGCTGCGGCCCAGCAACACAACGCCGGCAATCAGGATCAGGACCCCGATCACCAGCGGCAGCATGACCTGCAGCATAAAAGAACGTCTATCAGGCTTGATTTCTGGCGCTTGGTTTGGCAGTTCGATATCTTGTGGCTGCTTCATCGATGTATCCATGCGAATGTATTGTAGCATGGACCCCTACCCTGATGAACAAGTTCCGGACATTCATCGTTGAACGGTTTGCGCGCGAATATCAAGGCTGAGGCTAGGCCAAACAGGCTGTTACAATTACGACGTTGAACGCGTTAGAATGGTACCTGACACAGGAGGTATCAATGGCAGATTTCCATGGAAAAGGCAAAGTTGCCGTTTTAAAAACCAACCCGGAATCGGTCGTAAGCGATGTCGAGCGCGTGATGCAAATGGCTGATTTTACGTCAGTATTGCCCAAGGATGTCCAGACCGGATTGAAGATCAACATCTCCTGGCAGACGTGGTATCCCGCTTGTTCCTCGACGCCCTGGCAGATTGAAGGGGCTATCAAGGCCCTTAAACACTCCGGTTATGAAGACATCGTCGGCGTTCACAATGACACTGTGGTCGTTGACACTCGCGTGGGTGAGTTTAACAACAAACACCGCTTCGTCACCGACAAATACGACGTGCCCTGCATCTACCTCTATGAAGAAGATTTTGAGTGGTTTGAGTATGTCCCGAAGGAGCATGATCTGCTCGTCCTGGACAAAGTCTATCCGCAGGGGGTGTTCATCCCAAAGGCCATCGTCGGGATGAACATGATCCAGCTTCCAACGGTCAAGACGCATGTTTTCACCACGATAACAGGCGCCATGAAAAATGCCTTTGGCGGT
>JASFUN010000170.1:0-5065 GCA_050050255.1 Anaerolineales bacterium
GACTAACGCGACCAGCGTCATCCCGACGGGAACCCGTATTCTCCTAAGAGAGCGGTTGAGAACACCTCGATACCAATCGGTTACCGAAGTCGCACCATCCTTGAAGGCATCCCAGAAAGTGCGCCCCACCCAGCGTAAGTCGAGGACATCTAATTCTCTCCCCAGCAACTCCTCCCGGTTAAAAAGCCTCAAACCGATGCGCATCAGCACGAGGGCAATTAGACTTTGTACGAGGATGATCAACCAAAGGATGTTGTAACGACCCCAGAACATGATCATGCTTTCGCCGATGATCAGTTGTGCTACAGGTATGATGATGAAGGAAGCAAGCAGGTTGGCTGCCCGCACCGAGGTCGTCTGGGAGGAAATCACGACCGCCCCACTGACCATGACAAGCGCCTGCACGGTCGTCAATACAACTACCTGGAGCAGTAGCTGGGGCTCCGGCACCCAGCCCAGACGGAAGTACAAACCCGTGAGGTAGACGATTATGCCTAGATAGGCCGCCGACAACGGCGGCGCCATCGAGGCGACGAGTTTTCCGATATAGAGCTGGGCATCCGATAGCGGAGTGGCCAGGAGCGGCTCCAGGGAAAGTCTCTCTCGTTCTCCGGCAAAGCTCTCCAGGGCTATGACCAGGGAGATCGAAATCGGGAAAAAGCCAACGACCATCAGCAGGAAAGGTATCAAGCGATCGCCGATTATGGGGGCGCCGTAGCGCTCCACGAAATCAACGGCTTGCCGGGCTGTGAAATTCATCAACAGCGGGAAGAACAGCGTTAACATGATGATCGGTGTCAGGATGCGCCAATCCCGGAATTGATCGCGGATCTCCCGGCGAGCTAATATCCATGCGCCCGCCAATGTCTCCCAGCCCCTGGAAAGATCGGATCGGGCGATCACAGCGAGAGCCTCCGGGTGCTGTCCTCAACGACACGTAGGTAGAGATCCTCGAGACTGCGCTCAACCTCTGCCAATGTGACGATCGGAATTCCGGCGTGCATCATCGCATCGATCACGCGTGGGTTCGTCTCATCCGGATTTTCAACCTCATACCTGAGCCAACGATCACCCCTCTCCAGCAAGTGCACGTTTCCTGGCATGGCATCGACAGCCCCGTCCAGCTCAGTTGCCACGCGCAGCTCCATAACCGGTTTACCCAGCAGTCGTCGTTTAAGCGATTCGGTCGAATCCATCGCGATGATCGCACCGCGTCTAATGATCGCGATCCGGTCGGCAAGCGCTTCGGCTTCAAAGAGATTGTGGGTGCAGACGATGATCGCCCGGTCAGACCGTCGCAGGTCATCGATGCTGTTGCGCACCAGATGTGCGCTGGAGGGGTCCATCGCTGAGGTCGGTTCATCGAGCAACAGCACGCTGGGATCATGCAGCAGGGCGCGCACCAGGGCGAGTTTCTGACGCATGCCCTTGCTGTACTGTCCGAGCCGAATATCGACCGCTTCCCCCAGCCCGTAACGCTCGAGCAGCATATCGGCGCGTGCACGAATTTCTCCCTGCTCCATCCCGTAGGATTCGCCGAAGAAACGCAGATAATCCTGCGCTTTCATGCGTGTATACAGGCCGTGATGCTCGGTCAGGAGGCCGATGATTTGCCGGATTTCCTGTGGATGAGCGACCGAATCGTAGCCCGAGACGATAACCTGGCCACTGGTGGGTTTCAGGATGGACGCCAACATGCGGATCGTCGTTGTCTTTCCGGCTCCGTTTGGCCCCAGGATGGCCAGGATTTCTCCAGCACGGACCTCAAGATTGACCCGGTCCACCGCTGTGAAGCTGCCAAAACGCTTCGTCAGGTCCTTAGTTTGTATCATTGTGTCCATAATCTAATCGAAGCATTATAGCAAGTTCGAGCAGCTGCGATCAATCGAACTTCTATCCCACAGAAAAAGCCGCCATTCCTGGCGGCCTGGATCGCGTTGCTCAATTGCAAAAATTAGCGGGTGGCTGGTTCCCGGTTGCGCGTACGCATGAAGAGCACAACGCCGCTGACAAGCGCCACCGCCAGCATGATCACCTGGTTCAGGTTGATGCCGAACAAGGGAACATAGTCCAAACGGATAAACTCCAGGAGAAAGCGCCCAATCGGGTAGACGATGAGATAGACCAGGAACAAATCACCGGAGCCCATGCGACCTTCAAATCTGCGCCACAGGTAGAGAAGCAGAGCCAGGTTCAAGAGGTTCCAAAGCGACTCGTAAAGGAACAAAGGGTGGAAGTGGTCGAACTCCGAAAGGGGTACGCCGTTCCATGTGCCTGGAAGGCGGAAGCGCGGTTCGATGTATATCCCCCAAGGAAGATCGGTCGGCGGTCCGTAGAGCTCCTGATTGACGAAATTACCCCAACGACCGATCGCCTGCGCAAGCGCCACCCCCGGTGCAGCGGCATCCAGGATCAACCCAAATGAAATGTTGTTCCTCTTTGCGAAGATATATAGACCAAGCACGCCGCCTATGATTGCGCCCGGCATCCCTAATCCGCCTTGCCACGTCGTCAGGATGGATACCGGATTCCGTAAATAGTTCAGCGTCTGCTCCCAACCTCCCGCCGAGATTGAGGGCGTGAAGACATGGTACAGTCGGGCGCCGATAATGCCGAGAATCAACGCCCAGATCAAGCCGTCCCATACGATCTCAGGATCTTGACCTTTGCGCTTGATCAGTTTCTGGGCGAGATAAGCCGCGAGGAACGCGCCGGTCATGATGATGATGCCGTAAAAACGGACGTACAGGGGACCGATATGGATACCGTAGCGGTCAAGATCAAAGAACATAAACTGCCTCAGTTATCGAGCTAATTTGCGGACGATAAGGATGCGCTGTAGCGCAGTGAAGTTGGCGAGCAACGCGACGATCGAAACGCCAACAGATGGATAACCCAGGATGATACTGGGGATCAGGACCGCAAAACGCTCGGCTCGTGTCAGGATGCCTTCTTTGGCTTCATAGCCGAGGCTCTGTGCCCGTGCGCGGACATACGAGACCAGGACAGACCCTGCAGAGGCGGCGAATACCACCATCGCCATGATGAATGCCCCGCGATCGAGATAGTAATAAAGCAAGCCTGCAAAAATAATCAATTCCGAATATCGATCGGTGACGGAGTCGATGAAAGCGCCGAAGTCCGTCGGTTCTCCGCGCAGTCTCGCCATCGTGCCATCCAGCGCGTCAAGCGGTCCCATGAGCAGGAGAAGTAGGCCGCCGATCAAGAATTGGCTGCGCGCGATCAAAAGTGAGCCAATCAGGTTCCCGATCAACCCTGCCAGCGTCAGCGTGTTCGGAGCGATGCCAGCCCGATTGAGAAACGCACCCACAGGGTCAAGTAGATGCTTGAAGCGAACCCGCAGGTAGTCGGTCAGAGTCTTGCTAGGAGTTTGGAACGCATTGTTCACTGGATTGCCATCCCCTCACATGGTTGGTTGCTGAATGCTAAACCCTATGTGCACTTGCGTCAAGTTTGACCCCCCTCATCATCATCCGTAGCCGGTGCAAGCGGATCTTCCCCTTCATCGATCAGAACTTCCCGTGTTCTGCCTCCGCTTTGGGCTCGGCCAACAACGCCGAGCTCTTCGAGCTCGTCCATCAGACGTGCCGCTCGTGGGTAGCCCACCCGTAACGCACGTTGGAGCATGGAAGCGCTGGCTTCACCGCGGCGCTTGACGAGCTCGATCGCATCCTCAAGAATTTCGTCGCGGTCTTCCAACGCAGCCTCGCGCAGGAGCAGTTCTTCCCAGGGCGGCTCGGGGGTTTCTTCTTCGGGCAGCGTCATCTCATCGCTTTGGGACTGCCAGAAGCGGATCAAATTCTCGATTTCCTTGTCTGAGACGAACGCACCCTGCAGGCGAACCGGCGCGCTCGCTTCCGGAGAGAGGTAGAGCATGTCTCCCTGGCCGAGCAGCGTCTCCGCCCCCTGCGTGTCCAGGATGACGCGCGAGTCTACGCTGGAAGCGACTGCGAACGAGATGCGCGCCGGAAAATTGGCTTTGATCAACCCGGTGAGGATATCCGTGCTCGGCCGTTGGGTCGCAACGACCAGGTGGATTCCCGTAGCGCGGGCCATCTGCGCCAGACGGACGAGAGTATGCTCGGTCTGATCGGGGGCCATCATCATCAGGTCAGCCAACTCATCGATCAGGATGACAAGCCGGGGAAGCACTTCCCCCTCCCCGTTTCGACGCACTTTCTGATTGTAGCTATCGATATCGCGGGCACGCGCCGTTTCCAAAAGCTTGTAACGCTTGTCCATTTCCGCCGTGCACCAACGCAGGACTCCGACGATGCGTTCAAGCTCCGTCTCCACCTTACCGACGAGATGCGGCATCCCGTTGAAACGGATCAACTCCACCATCTTCGGATCTATCATCACCATGCGCAGGTCTTCGGGGAGGTTGTTCATGGCCAGACAGACAGTTAGCGAGGCGATACATACAGATTTCCCAGACCCGGTCGTTCCAGCGATAAGCAAATGGGGCATAGCGCCAAGATCAGCGGCAACCGCTTCACCTGCGACATCCCGGCCGAGCGCAATCGCCAGCGGCGATTGGATCCTTTGAAAAGCATCCGTCTCCAGGATCGGACGCAGCCTAACAAGGGCAGGTTTGCGGTTGGGTACTTCGATGCCCATGTACGGGTGACCGGGAACCGGGGCTTCGATACGCAATCGCGGCGCGGATAATGCCAGCGCAAGGTCGTTCGCCAGGCCGCTGATGGCAGAGACGCGCACCTTGTTTCTGCGCGGTTCTCCATCCGGACCTGTAGTCTCGACATAACCTGGCTCGAGTGCAAACTGCGTTACAGCGGGGCCAGTTTTGAAGTCCACCACCCTTGCCGGAATGCCAAAATCAGCGAGTGTTTTCTCAATGAGCCCGGCGGCCAGGTTGATTTCCTTGGACGAAACGATGTTCATCCTTCCCGAGGCGAGCAGCTCGAGAGGCGGCAGGCGCCTATCCCGCTTGATCGGCCGTTCAGGCGTCTCATCTTCGGGTTCTGTCACATGAAACTGCTTACGATATTCCCGCGGAAGATCTCGCAGGGAACGAATGCGCTGG
>JASFUN010000171.1:0-5060 GCA_050050255.1 Anaerolineales bacterium
ATCCTGTACTGGCCGGAATTTGTCTTCCGTTTGTTATCGCCCGGAGGAGGTCTTTATTCCAGCCGGCATCCGTCCTGCTGGTTGGGGCGTTCTGCCTCGCAGTCGTCAGTGTGTTGATGCAGCTGTCTTTTCCACTGATGCTCGTCGCCAACCTGTCCGCCCTGGCAAGCTGGGATCTCCTGCTTTTCACCCAAACCGTAAAACGGACTGAAACACGCGAACAAATCTCACTGCTGGAAGAGCGCTATCACCAATCTCTGGGAGTCGCGTTTGCAGGCGGGGTTTTGTTATCCCACGCGGCGGCAAATCTGGCCTTTTCCCTGCCGTTCATTGCGATACTCCTGCTCTGCGCGCTTGCGTTGGGAGGAATGTTTTTTGGAGCGCGTGCCCTGATGGGAAACAAGCCATGAGAACGCATGGGGAACGGCAGATTGCCGAATGGATCGCGGTGAGTCTTCCAACTGCCGCCCTCTCCTTCTGGGCGTTCTGGGGGATCATCGAGAACTACTGTGAAGGCTGGCACTCCCTGTAACTCTGGATGACTCCAGGTTTGGTGCACGCACAATAACCACTTCCCTTCGTTCCTTTTCATGGACGCAAAATTGGGTCCGGACCTCTCTCCCCGAATTGGCGGTGTATTGCGTTGACAGCTTGTACTGGCACCACAGGAAAAAAGGTGCTTGTATCGATTGTGAAAGTAATCATAGGGTCCATGACGAGGCTACCTCCGGTTTTCGCTGCTGCCTGAAGAAGCCCTGGCCGGTCAATTATGATAATATTGGTAAAGTATTGGGATAAACGCTCCTGTCGATTAGCATACGACCATCGGATGGATCATTGACTGAACCACAGAAACCCCCTCTTAACCCGCACATTCGTACGAATGACTTAACTAGGACCTACCATCGTGGATCCGAGACGATCTTTGCCATCAAGGATTTACATCTTGCGATCCCTCGAGGCGCATTTACCGTTGTTTATGGCCCGAGTGGCAGTGGCAAGTCCACTCTGCTGAACTTAATCGGGGGCATAGATAGGCCTGACAAGGGTGAAGTCTGGGTTGATGAGGTTCGACTTAATGATCTCAACGAGATGGAGCTTGATCGTTTCCGACGAGATCATATAGGCATCGTCTTTCAATTTAACAACTTGCTGCCTAATTTGGATGCGAAGGAAAATGTGGGCTTGGCGCTCGTCGCACAGGGTGAACCATGGAAGTCGGCAATAGCCACTGCCACAGCGCAGCTGGAACGTTTGGGACTCGGCGATCGGCTTTCCCATCGACCGGCAGAGCTTTCCGGAGGTGAACAGCAGCGGGTTGCGTTTGCCCGGGCCGTCGTGTCAGAACCCACCCTTGTACTGGCTGATGAGCCGACCGGAGATCTGGATCTTGAGTCAGCCGAGGATGTCTTGGATCTCATGATTGACCTCAACCGGGATCTCGGAGTGACTCTTGTCGTAGCCACTCACAATCAGATGTTGCGTTCGAGTGCAAGCCACATCATTGAACTTGCCAATGGTGCCTTGCATCAGACTTAGCCTCAGCCATGAGGTATTTTACGCTCCAGGACTTGCGACATGATGTCTTGCTGACTGGCTTCAATATCCTGACGTTGGCGGCGTTGGCATTTGCCTTCCTCCTGATGGTTTCCCTCTCCATCTCAATGACTCGATTCGAAGTCAGCCATGAGCTTACCCAAACCCTATTCATCCTTCAATCCGAAGTGATAAGCCCAGAACACAGTCGGGTCTCCGAAGACCTGGCCGATGACATCGCCGATCGATTTGATGAGCGCCTGATACGGCTAGATCCAATGATCTTCCGGATAATACGCGTGGAAGGTACCAACATAGAACTTCGCGGGATCACGCAGGAAGCCTGGCTTCAATCATTTCACCAGAGCCTCTTGAAAGGCCGGTGGCCGCTTGGCAGTGACGAAATTATCATTAGCCAGCAGTTGGCGCAGAAGACAAGCTGGGAGCCGTCCGACTCGGTCAGTATTTATGGAACGGACTTTCGGATCGTGGGCATCAGTGATGGGCCTGGCACCAATTCGCAGAGCGTTTGGATGGATCACAGCACGGCGGTCTCACTTTTTGGTACCGATCGAGGCGACCAACTGTTAGTGGCAAATCTCCATCCGGATTATGATCCTGTCCAAACCAAGCTAGAGCTCGAATCATGGCTCGATCGCCAGGGGGGATTCGATGTCTACTTGATCCAGGGTTTGGCCCGAGAATACGGCAACGCGCTTCAAGGCATCAGGGCGCTGAGCATTCTTCTTACTGGATTGGGCGTGGGGGCTATTACTCTAGGAGCGAACAACCTGGCCTGGCTGGCAGCCGAAGAGCGCAAAAATTCACTTGGGGTGCTGCGGACGCTGGGGTTCAACCCATCGATGGTGAGCAGATATTTGATCTTACGCGCCCTGGTCGTTGCTTGCATCGCATATGCTTCGGCTTTCGGGATCGCCTGGCTCGTTGTTGAGTACGCTCTCGGTTCAGATCTTCACACAATTGGGGCAACGGAAATTGGTCTGGATTTAGGCCCGGGAGTTGCGTTCTCTGGATTGGCTTTGATGCTTTCTGCCACCATTCTTGGAACCTGGCTTTCGTCAAGAACTATCCGAAAATCACCGGTGACCACGCTGCTCGATCGCGGCCCAGGTGAGGCACACCGATGAAAGTCGTGATCCTTATGGCCTTGCGGGATCTCTCAAAGCAGCCTTTGCGAGCCATCGCTCATGCAGCCCTCTTTGCCATCGCGATTATGGCCGTGGTCACGCTGGGCAACTATCGCCATGCGCTCCGGCACGACTACTCCCGATTGGGTGAGGACCAATTACTGGTTCAGGAGGCAAACTCGCTGGGGGAGTTTTACGGCAGCCGGATTTCACCTGATGTCCTGGAACTTCTGCGGGCCCGTGGCGTTAGCGAAGCAGTCCCCGAAATTCACGATATTGTCGGAACGTCCGTCCAAGATGCAGTGCTGCTTCGCGGAGTTGACCTCAGCGCATACACCGATATAGTACCGTTTGAAATTGATAAAGGACGAGCACTTCAGTTGGGAGATGGCCCTCGGCAGTCAATGATCGGAGTTCGACTTGCCCAGAGACTGGATGCAGACGTCGGCGACACCATTCGACTGAGAGGTCGAGATTTCCATGTTGTTGGCATTTTTGAAACTGGCACTTACACGGAAAATAAAGCCTGGATCCCCCTCGAAGGCGCCCAGCAGTTAATGGGCTGGGGGCAGGATGTTTCAATGTATGTGATTCCAAACGAGGGGGCTGTCGAGTCTGGAGAGGAATTAGTACAGGGGGTTTCCGTTGTCACGCGTGGGGATTATTGGTCCGGCGCAGAGCAGGATTGGCAGACCCTCTTCAACTTAATTGAGCTTGTCGCCACATCAGTCGGCGTAGCAGCAGCCCTATCGCTGGCGGCCATGCTTTGGAAGATAGCCGAGCAGAAGCAAAGGGACATCGCGATTCTACGCAGTATCGGCTATGGCAGAGGTATTTTTTTTGGATACATTGGCGTTCAGGGATTCACAGTTGCTTTGGTTGGAGGGGTAACTGGAGTTTTAGGGGCAATTGGCATTTCGGCGTGGGCTCATGTGAGCCTTGGGGGGTTGGGTCTCAATCCTGAAATATCGTCGGATCCCCTCCTGATCAGTTCTGCCGGGCTGATCATTCTGGCGTTGATGAGTATCATCTTTCCGATCTGGCGGCTGAGTCGGAAATCTGTGATCGAGCTCATGCGCTAGGTATTCAAGTCCAACACACAATCCAGTTTAATGAGGAAGTGAATGGGCAGCAAAAAGGGATGATTTCGTCCTTCTGGAAAAGCGTTACTACCGGTCTCTGGCGATCGCGATTAGTGGCGGGGTCTTATTCTCCTTGACGGCGGGAAATCTAACGTTGAACCTGCCGTTTATTGTGACGCTAGTGCTTTGTGCGGTTGCACTAGGAGGGGTGTATTTTGGGGTTCGACATATCGTCGGGATTGAGCGCTAGGTTGCGAGAATACTGCCTGCCAATCTGCACACATCAAAGCCGGTCTTGCTGGGCAGCCTGACCACTCGCCTGCTAAAAACGATCGGAAGATTATTGAAGCTGCCGAGGGCGCTGTAGGCGTTCAAGCAGCGGGCGGAGATGGCTGTGGACTAGCGGCGAAGTTGGTCTCCGATCGCATTGCATTGGTCATCGGGAATCGCCTTCGGCAGGTGGGGGACATTGAAGAACTAATCCAATCATCGGTTGACGATGATGTCGCTCACTTCATCAGACACCGTCCCTTATAGCGAGCCCCCGGATTGAATCTCTGCTTGTACGGTGATGCACTTGCCCTATTAAACCCGGCTCTTCTACAATTAGGGCAGGTTCCGGCGGGGTCCAGTCATTCGTGGCAAAGGGAGGCAGGAAACCGCCACATAACGCGCGCTTGCGAGTCTTCCATCCAACACTGCACCTGCTCACGGATCAACCTCGATGACAAACCCGATTATCAAGACCAAGATCACTATCCCTCCAGTCCGGGCACAAACTGTCTTCCGGGACCGCCTACATGAACGCCTAAACTCATATCTCGGGGCCGACGCTTCACTCTTGCTCGTTTCCGCGAAAGCAGGTGCGGGAAAGTCCTCCTTAATAAGTCAATGGCTGCAGTCATCCAAACCGGAAGCTGCATGGTTTTCCCTGGACGTGGACGACAACGATCCCGAGCGCTTCATCCGCTATATGGTTGCCGCCCTGGAAGAATCGGGTGTTGTAACAGACCTGGATCTTACGTCCGCGTTTGATGCGCCGACGCTCCCCGACCCCAAGGTAATGGCTGCGTTATTCCTTGAGCGGTGCTTCGATGCCAGCAACGACGTCCTGCTTGTGTTGGATGATTACCATTTAATAACACACAGTTGGGTGCATGCATTTGTTGAGGCGATCGCCGATGGGATCGGTCAGGCAGGAGTGCTTGTGCTCATCACGAGATCAGACCCACCCATGCCTTTAGCCCGATGGCGAGCCCGCGGTCAGATGGTTGAGATTAGAGACTCCGATCTC
>JASFUN010000172.1:0-5056 GCA_050050255.1 Anaerolineales bacterium
TATCGATAGCGCTGTTGCCATCGCGGAGCTCATCGAAGCAAACATCCGCGCGGCAGCGAACCCGCCCGCCCAACAGCCAGCACCCCAGCCGGGAAGCGGACCATCGACAGCTGCTCAGCCGGGGGGGTTGCCGCTTTGTTCTGAGGCGATCGCTTTACTGGAAGGCTTCGGCGCGGACAGGCTGCGAGCTGCCGGCATCGGCGATCCACTGGAGAGCTCGATCAAGCTCGACGATGAGTTTCTCGCCTCGGATTTTCAAGTCGCGATCAGGAACTACAACCAGCGCAACCCGGACGACCTCGCTTTCGCAAGCGACAGCTACGAGCAGGTCTCAACGCTGGTGTGGATGTTTTCAAATGGGGGCTTGCTGCCTGAAGCAGTCACGCGCCAGTTCATCACCGGCCAGGAAGCCAACCCGATTGATGCCATCCGGTCGAAGACTCAAGCGAAGGACTTGCAGGGCGCTTCGGAACCGCGCCTCTCGCCGGGGGAGGCGTTCGAGCTGCCGTTGGAGCTCAATAATGGGGATGCGAACCAGGCGATGTTGACAGCCCATAATGCCATCCGGGCGGTTGCGCGCGGCGATGGGACCGGCGGAATGATGGGCGTTAGCGGCCCTTCCACCGCGTTCATCGAAGACAATCTCATCGAACTGCGTGGGCACGCCGATAACGCCGGCCCCTGGTACCACCTCTACGGTACCGGGTACATGGAGATGGTCTCCCAGGGGGACTGGTCGCCCTACATGGCGGCAGGAGCGGCAGTCGCTGCCGGCCTGGTCAACCCGCCAGCCGGGTTGGTGATGGTGGGCGCTGGGGTGCTCTGGCAAGCGGAGATCAACACCGAAGGCTCTCTTGCGTCACGTTTCTACAACGCGCTTGAGCAAATTTACCGTGAGCAGCTTTCGGGACGCACCCCGGACCCAGAAAAGTACTGCTTCAATGTGTGGGGAAGCCAGATCGGGAATATGCTCTACGAAAACCTCCCATACTCGAGCACGCGCGCCTTCACATCCGAGCCCTTTTCAAATTTCTCCCGGCCTGATGTCGACTCGCCCGCATTTGAGGCTGTCATGGACGTCGCCGAAGCCCGCTTTATGCACGTCATGCAGTCCCCATTTTCTGTCCAGTGGCAGGATGGGGAGCACATGATGGTGATGGACCAGTCTGACTCGCTCGCTGATGCCCGCCTCTATGGAAGCCTACCAACACTGTTTTATCCAATCGCTGAACAGGACAACTGGGGGGTCATCTGGTTCAGTTCCTCCGGTAATCAACAGGTTACCTTCGAATCGATGGCAGATGACACGACCCTGCATTACACACGGTTGGACCTTCGCGGAGGGGAAATCGCTGCCTATGAGTCAGGAGTCGAGGGTCGCGGTGCGCGGCTTGAACTGCTCGATGCAGGTGGCAATTCGCCTCCGGTAATGATTGACCAATATGGAGAGGAAGTCGAGCCGCAAATCCAATCCTTGAAAGGTGAAAAACCGGTTGATGAGCTGCCGGAACGCTCGATCGTCTACATCCTTATTCTCTGCGCCCTTGTGGGGCTCTGTATGCTGAGTGTGGCAGCGGTTGTTATTGCGGTCATCTTCGTCCGTCGTCGGGGAAAAAGCTGATCAAATTTTCTTCCTGGCGGTGTCGCGGAGTAATCCGATCGTAACGATGACCCAACCGAGGACCACAGCGGCAGCCGAGGGGAGATAATACATCCCGATGGAAAAGCCGCTCAAGTAAGTGAGCGCGAGCGCGGTCAGACTGGCTGCGGCGAGCAGAAGTGACCGGTCCCGGATAGAGGCGAAGGCTCCAACTGCAAAGATCAGTGTAAAAAGCAGCAGGACGACGATCCCCCACACACCCTGAACGGCGAACCAGGAAACCTGCCTTGTGACCGTTTCGGTCGAGGCAGAGCTTCCCGCTACTTGCTGCGCGACCTGTTCGTTGACGGTTAACGGCCGTAGCAGGATGATGAACCCGGCCGTAAGTGCCCATAAAGCGGATAGTATGAAAAATGTGTTCTTTAACCGGTTCAAGGCTCGCATGGTTCTCTCACTCGATATGAGTTCAAATTGGATCATACCCGAGCATAGTACGGATTTTCTGCAGTTGCGGATAGGTGATGTGGTCGTCGGTGATTTCGGTGTCCCAGCTGTCCTCTCCGCGTAAATCAAACCAACCCACGGCCACGATGCCGAACCCTTCTGGCTGTGGGTCTTCGGGCTCGGTCCCGGGTCCTGCTTCTCCGCCGATCGGGCGACATAGATAGGTTTTCGACTTGGCGTATGTGTCGCCCGTACGATGTCGTTCCTTAAAGAGCAGCCTCTCGACACTAACCAGAATGCGAGTCTCCTCCATCATCTCGCGCACGAGGCAAGCCTCTGCTGTCTCCCCCTCCTCCCGGCCGCCTCCGGGCAGAAGCCAGAAGCTCCGCTCCGGCTCGACCTCCCGCCAGCGTATCAGGAGGATGTGATCGTTCTCGATGATCGCTCCCTGGTAGCGGATGTCGCGTTTGGTTTCCATGAGTGTGCGCTGGATTACCCGGAATTGAACTCTTTTCCATTGATTACGTGTTTCGTGGATACTGGCACAGGTCCGGTCAAAGCATTTTCGGTGAAGCACATCCGGTGTGCATTTTGAAGCAAAGCCCGCACTTGCTCATCTTTCTCCGGTGTTTCCAGTGTCAACTCAATCTCGAACCCAAGGCAGCGCCCTGATTTGTCTCCAGCCCGGACGGATCCTTTTTCTTCGAACCTCGCCAGCACGCGAACCATCTCTTGATCCAGGTTTATGTCCATCTGTGCCGCAGCCTGCGACACCTGCGAGAGCAGTCAGAGCGCAACGCCGGCGACAAAATAGGTCAGGGGGGTGGGGGCGGTCGCCTCGCCACCGGACAGGTACTCACCCTCGTCAGAAATGAACGCGAACATGCCGGCGTCAGGCTGTCCGGCGACGACCTGTTTGCGCCATTTTTCGAGTGTGCTCGCTGTGGCAAGAACTTCAATGATGCGAGATCCGTGTTTGGTTTGGTTATCAGGCATGCGGTTTCCCGTGTCTTTCGGTTCTTGCAGCGTTTTAGATTAGTCTCTGTGTGCTTCCCGATCATCCTCGATTATTGGCAAGGGCATCACCCATAGGTCCACAGGTAAAGCTCCTTGCCGCTGCCGGGAAGCGATTGGGCATAAAGGATCAAGGGTTCAATAAAGAAGCGCATATCTCCCTGAGTCCATCCTGATCCACGCAGCTGTTGGGTTTCTACCCAATTGGAAGCGACCTCGTCCATGTCGTGGGGGGCAACATCGGCGAGGATCGTCAGCAAGGATGCCGGGATCTTAATCAGCCAGGGTCCTTCTTCGGAAGCCTGTGCCACGGGCTCGTAGTTTGTCAATAAATCATCCAGCGGTTGTTGAGTAAGCATGCCGTGCAGCGCCAGCAACATCAACGCGTCGAGCCCATCAACATTGGTTCCTTTGAAGGATCCCAATGGGTAATCGGAGGCGACGATGTCCGGGATGTCTGCAGGGGTTGCCAGGAGCAAATCAGCGAGCGAACCCATGGGTCTCTCCTTCCCACCCAGGTTGATCTCAAGTCAGGAACTCGATGTAAGCGGGGATGTCAATTTCAAATTATGATGGCATAAATAAGGCGAGAACTCAATACTCCTGATAGATCTACGTCGACCAACGGGTCAACGATCATGGGGTTGACACGGGATTGTCACGTTAAACCCATATCTGTTCGAGCTCGGTGCGTTCACCCCCAACATCTCCCGTGTTGAGCGTGCCGACGGGCTCGATCAGCAGGATCCGACACTCTCGCGCCGCAATAGGCTTATGCTCGACGCCTGCCGGGACGACGCACATCTCGCCTGTTTTAAGTTGCACTGTTTGGTCCCGAAGAGCGATTTGCATCTCGCCGGCAAGCACGATGAAAACCTCGTCGGTTTCAGGGTGAGTGTGCCAGACGAATTCACCCTCGATGCGGGCGAGTTTTAAATGGTAATCGTTCATCTGTGCGATGATGCGTGGAGACCACTGCTCTTCAAACATCGAGAATTTTTCGTCGAAGTTGATCGCTTCGGTTTTCATCTAGCCACCACCTGTTTGGGTTTGCTTCATCAAACGTCACCGTTTCAACTCGTCGGCCTGTTTGGAGCTTGATCCATAACCAAACTTTTCAGATCACCGGGTCCAGCGGATATTTTCTCTTCACTTCGGCGTTTACCCTGTTTCATCAAGCAAGGTGATTGTGCCTGAGCTGCCATCCAGTCGGATGCGTTGCCCGTTTGAGAGTACTGTCGTCGCTTCATGAACGCCGACAACCGCCGGGATTCCGTACTCGCGCGCCACGACGGATCCGTGCGTCATCATGCCCCCGACTTCGGTGATCAGGCCTCCTGCGGCCAGGAAAAGAGGCGTCCAGGCCGGGTCCGTCCCGGGGCAGACGAGGATTTCGCCCGGCGCCAGGTTCGTTTCATGTGGGTCGAACACAATCCGCACAGTCGCTTCGACGACCCCCGGGGAGACCGGGCTGCCGCTGATAGAGTGCTCCGTATCGGTGGCTGCACCGACGCCTTCAAAGAAAGCTCTCCCATCGCTGGCCAGCACCCTCGGAACGAGCTTCCGCCGCCGTTCGCGATCGTAGCCCCGGCGGCGTTGATCGATGAGGGCAACCCAATCGCGTTCATAGCCCTCGCTCAGGGCTTGAAGCTCGTCCGTATAGAGGAAAAACAAGTCGTCGGGCTCTTTGATAGTCCCTGCCTCAACAAACTTCTTTCCGCTTTCCAGCAGGGCCTGGCGAATGATGCCCATCGTTTGGATGGCCAGGAATTTGGGGCTCTCGCGGGCGCCCAGAAAAGCGCGCAACCGGCGTGCGGCGGCGCGCACGAGGCGCGCTTTGATCCTGCCAAAGCGCTGATCCTTCACAATCTGGCATAACTTATCGATTGCATCTTGCGCAGCTTGCTCGCCGCGCTGGAAAACCAAGTCCGGTGCGTTTTCAGAGCGGACGTTCAAATAACTGCGCAACGTTTGAAACACCGGTGTGGGATCCTCGCG
>JASFUN010000173.1:0-5054 GCA_050050255.1 Anaerolineales bacterium
TTATGGATTCAAGCGTTTTTCCGATCCCGAACGCGAGGACATGGGATACGGCCTTGCTGTTTCACGATGGGAAATATTTCTATTGGATGGAGATCGGGTCTCAAGGGGGAACGAATCTGTACCTCGCCATGCATGACGGATCCCTGTTGGGTGAGGGCGGGTAACCCCAATCTCATGCCCGGCGCAAGATGATCGGCTAAGCCCGCTCACCTCCCTGGGGGTGAATAGTGCAACGACCGGTCGTCCCTGTGGTTCATGGATCCTGATTCGAGGGCAGGCTCAGTCGGTAGGGGTATCCTGGAGTTCTAACGCGGACTGCATTCGCCGCAGTTCAGACTGAGCGCCCTTTAAATTTTGGAGCACTTCTTCGACCGAGTCTTTCTCGTTGAGCACGAAACGTCGGTAAGGGGCCAGCGATTCGCGCAGCCTTGATAGTGAATTGCCTAATTCGCGATCGAAGTCCTTCTGTAATGTGCGCCGTAGTTCGACCTGCAGCGTGGTGAGTTTTTCACGCAGCTGCTTTTTAGCCTGGCTGCGACGGTAGGGGATCACGGCGAATCCAAGCACACCGAGGATGCCGGCTGCGAGGATCCCGGTGGCATCGGCGACGGCCGTGGTGAGCAGCGCTTTTAAGATCAGCCCCAGGCTGATCGCACTCACCTCGACCAACCCAACCAGGGCAATCGATTCCTGGACGAGGGAGGTGAGCCGTTCGGACTCAACGCTGTGATCGTAGGTGTTGATGACCCGCTCCGCCTGCGCTCCCAGGCTTTCGAGCAGCTCCCGGCGGTTATAGGCAAACCCTTCGGAGGCTTTCTTGGCTGCCGATTTGAGCGTGTCTGTTTCGGTGCGTTTTCCGAGTTCTTCTGCCATCAACCGCCATTGGCGCAGCTCACGTTCGACAACCCAATCGATGATCTCCTGGATTTCATGGCCGATGCGATCGGGGGTATCGGCGATGACGATCTCCTGAAAGTCTCTCTGGAGCTGGTCGCCGCGCAGCATGCCGCGCAGCTTGAGCAAACGCAGGCGATCATCGAGGAACTCCTCGCCGCGCAGCCGCATCTCAAGCAGCTCATTTTCCAGCTGGGCAAGATGCCGGTTGAATTCCTGCTTGGTGTCGCTCTCGTAAAGGGAGAGGTGCTGCTCGACGCGTTCGAGGGCAGAAACATCTGCTTGAAGGACCTGCCTGCGCTCCTCCGCGCGTGCCAGGTTTTCTTCAGCTATCTTGAGTGCCACGCCGAGAGGGCTGAGCAGTTTCAGCCGGATCAATTCTTCCTGCGTGAGGGTGGAGGAGAGATAATCCTGGAAAGCCTCCAACCCATGGCGGTCACCTGAGGGATGCTCAAAATCCTGTGCTTCGTCCTCCCGGTGTTTCGCGGATAACGCGAAGAGATCAGGCTTAAAACCAAGCAGCTCCTGGACTTTATCCCCGACGAAACCGTGCACCTCGAGATATGCATCCGCATCAGCGAGAATGTCGATCTTATTGATGATGACGACGACCTTCTTGCCCCATTTGCGGATGACCTCCAGGAAGCTGCGCTCGCTTTCCGTGAACGGGCGATCTGCCGACGTGACGAAGATCACCATATCGCTGCGGGGCACAAAATCCCGCACGATGGCTTCATGCTCGCGAAGCACGGCGTTCGTCCCGGGCGTGTCCACGATGTGGATCTCACGCAGCATCTCAACCGGGAAATGTAACACGCGAACCTGGTCGCTGACGTAGTCGGGTTCTTCTGCCTGACCATATTTGAGGATATGAATGCGATCCGTCGTCGGCGTGACTCCCTCTTTCAGGTAAGTCTCACCAAGCAGCGCGTTGATCAACGCGCTCTTGCCGCTGTTGAACTCGCCCACGAAGACCAGTAGGAAAAGTTCATTCAATTGATTGAGCGCCCCACGCAGGTGTCCGAGATCGCTATCGCTTGTCTCCCAAGCGCTTAACGTCTCGAGTAAACCCTGGATCGTCTTCTTCTCTGACGCCCAGAATCGCTCCTGTTCTTCGCTCAGGATTGTTTGGAGGCTCATCGACGATGCGGGCCGGTTTCGCTGCAGATGTTCATGCTTGTATTGTACTTGCTAATTGCTTCTGACCAAAAAAATGGTCCAGAACCAGGCCGCTCATCCGTCAGGATGTTCAAGGGAGATAAAAGAAAAAACCTGGTGGCATCCACCAGGTTCCTTCCAAAAAAGTTATATTTGCTCAGGCACCCGGCTTTTTATCGGTGCGCTTGATGGCGTTATCAACCACGTCTTTTGGAAGCGAGGCTGCGGAGAGAAGCGCTTGCCGGACCGTATTGCCGGCGTCGGTACCGATTTCGTTTGCGGCTTTAATCGCTCCGGTTACCGCTGCTTCGGCCGCTTCAGCCGTGTCCGTGCCGATGCCGCCGGCAGATTTGATGGCGCCTTCGACTGCTGCAACTGCGGTCTTGCCGAGATCCCCGCCGACCTCTGCGGTTCCCTCAATGATCCCGCGGGCGGTCTTCCTGATAGCCGTGAGCACGTCTCCACCTACTTCGGAGACGCCGTTGACGACCGATTGGATGGTTTCTTTTGCCGCATCCGTGAGGGAAGCTCCCACCTGGCTGGCACCCTTGATGGCTCCTGTTCCGATGGCAACGACCTCATCGAGAGCGGCTGAGCCGATCTCGCTCACATCCTTCAACGTCCCGACAACCTGGTTCTTTACGGTTGTGCGTAGTGCGGAAATAATGTCGTCGACGCCTTTTATCGCCGCCACGACTGCGCCTGTTGTTTGCTCAATAATCTTGTCTAACATGCGTAATGGCCTCCTTAAGGGCATGGTCGCAATAAAGTAGTTTGTATCGCTGTCAATCATTATTACTCCGGACCCTATAGCCGAGCTTGCAAAATAAACACAAAACTTGAGAAAATCTATCTAAATTTCTCCGGCCGGGCACACCGGAATTGATCGAGGCCAACCTCGCTACCCCTGCAGCCAGTGGCAGAACGCATAGGGACGCTGGCCGTTTTATTGGACAATCGGAGCCACGACAGGAGGAGCGGTGGGCTCAAAACTGCGCAGATAAGCGACCAGCGTTTGAAGATCGTAATCCGTGAGACGGCTTCCCCAGGCGGGCATCAACGTTCCGGGGACGCCGCCTGCGATGATCTGGTAGATCGCCGCGTCGGGAGTCTTCTCCAGGAAGATGCTGTTGTTCAAGGCCGGGGCCATCGGGGTACCGTACGCGTCAGCGCCGTGACAGGACTTACAGGCCACCTGAAAGAGCTGCTCGCCCTCGGCGATGCGTTCCGGTGAAGAGGGGATGCTCGCTGCCTGCACTTCCGGGAATTCGACGCCTGCCTGGACGACCTCAGGCCAGCGCAAGATTAGCTCCAGAACCGCGTCGACTTCGGAAGGGTTGAGGGTCTGATCCCACGCGGACATGAGGGTTCCCGGGACGCCTCGATTGACGATCATGGCCAGTTCGTCACGGTCGGTCGCGCGCAGTTCCGGCGTGTCGAGTGCCGGGGCGATCAACGATCCGGAAGCGTTGGCATTGTGGCAGGCGGTGCAGTTTTCCGCATAGATGGACAAACCCGTAGCCAGCACTTCACCGTTTGCCAGTGATTTCAATGGGGCTAACATCTCTTCGGTCACCTCCAGCTTGATCTCATCTGGCGGGGTGAGCCCTAACTCGGCCACCCGCAGGCGGACGAATTCCCAATTCCCGTGTTGAATCAAGGTCACAAAGTCTGCGATCTGCTGGGTGGTGAAAAGACCCCCGCTTTCAACAGACCATGCTGCCATCTGAGTGTTGTAGCGCCCATTCGCAATGATCTTGAACAAGTCATCTGCGGGCATCGTCCGCAGAGCGTCAAGATTTAATGGGGGGTTGCTGGCCAGACCTTCGGCAGAGGCGCCATGGCAGACGGCGCAGTTTTCCGCGTAGTGATCGGTTGCAGAGAGCACCGCCTCCGTGCGGAAATCGTTGAGTACCCTGCTCTGTCGCTCAGGTTCGAGCCACGCATATACAGGGATGACGGTCAAGATTAATAACGAAGACAGGATGGCGATCCAACTCATTCTCGGTGTCATAGTAGGCCTCAAAGATTCAGAACATGTTCGTCTGCGACTTCATCACGTTCGATCACCTGCCCGGTGTCAACCAGCAGATGCCCTTCCTGCGAAAGGGAAATCGGAAAAAGGTCCAGCGGTCGTGGTGCCGGCGAGTTAAGCACGTCCCCGTCCGGCGTAAACGCGGAGCCGTGACACGGGCAAACGAATTGGCCTTTCCCAGGCTCGTAGGGTACCGAGCAGCCCAGGTGCGTGCAGCGGCGGTAGATGGCGATAAAGCTCTCTTCTTTCAAGTGGACCAGGTAGAAACGGCCGGCTTCCACCGGCGTCACGCTTCCAGGGGGATACTCACCTGGATCGCCAAGGTTAAACGTGCCTCCGAACTCCCCTTCGGTGGGGCGGGGAGCCAGGAAGCGCAGACTGACGAACGAGAACTCGGCCAGCGCGCCGGCTCCTAAAAGCGCCCAGAGCCCATTCATGAAATCTCGTCGAGATAGTTTTGTGTTCATTGGTTTACAAACTCCAGGGATTGATCAGAACCATGCCCTCACCCCGGAAGAAAATACCGATAAGCGTGAGGGTCAAAAACGCAGACAGGGCGAGCGTGAACAGCCCCATGCGGGCTTCGCATTTTCTGGCGCCAAGTGCTTTAAGTGCATCTACAAAGCCGATCGCCAGGAGGATCAAAGCTGCTACAGGTACCCAACCGTTGCTGATGGAAGGGGGAAGGAAGGGCAGCCAGCCGGTCAGGTTGAGCCAGGTCTCATCTATCAGGACGAAGAATATGGTCCCGAAAATCCCCAACGCGAAGCTCAACCCAGCTATCCACCTCCCAAGGCTTGACCGGAACCATACTCCGGTCGTCTCCATATCCTTGTCCAGATAGGGGATCCCGAGCAAAGCGGCTATCCCCAGGATCGGCAGGATGATCGCCCCGAAGACCGGATGGAAGTGCAGCAGCAGTTCCTGAAAGCCCATGAAATACCAGGCCGCCTTGGCCGGATTCGGG
>JASFUN010000174.1:0-5045 GCA_050050255.1 Anaerolineales bacterium
TTCGAAGCTGCGGACCGGCTTATAGGCTTCGTAGGACGCTCTGATTTCCAGATTGGTCCCCTGATCGGGATCATCGTCGTAGCTCATTGATTCAATCTGGAGGCTGCCGGGCACGATGCGGACATCCACATCTGCATCTTCTGTCATGGCTTCTACAAAATTAGATCTTAGCTGATCAACATCGACGATTGAAAGACTTGCGATAACGCTCATCTGTAGCTCGAGCGTATCTGTGGTCTCGCCCACAGGGCGATCAAATTCTTCAGATAAGACTTCGTCGAGAGCCAGGCTTTCAGGGAGTATCTGCTCGGATGGCAGCAGGTTTGCCAGCATGAGTTCCTGTGCCTGGTCGAGGAGCTGCTCGGTCAGCTGCGCACTGGCCCGGTCCTGGTCAGAGGGCGATACAGAGCTGCGTACGATGATCGAACCACCCGTGGTGGCCTCAGGGTTGTTGACGGACACGAGAAGTCCCAAAGGGCCATCAACAGCAGTGATGCGATTGGCGCTTACATTGCCAACAGGACCGGGGCTTGAGGCAATAATCTCCACGCTGCGGGAAGAACCGTTTTCGGCTGGCAATCTCACCCGTGCCTGGGTAATAAAGTAAACCTGTTCACTTCCGGGCACTCTGACTGTCGTGCCTGCCGGGATGTTAACAGCCTCATCGCCAAGATTGGTAAACTCCACGATCCCGTGGGCTGCCTCTTCCGGTTCGGAACTGACGCCTGTAGTTGGAATGCGAAGGCTGCCCTCAACGCGAATCCGGTCTACCCGCAAGTACTCGCTGGAATCGCTGTCAGTTGTCGCGCGACCCTGCAAAGTAAATGTTTCTTTATACTCCTGAAGCTCCGGATCAACGATGATTTCGGCTGATGGGATCAGCGCAGCGACGGCAAGCAGCAGGACGATCACGGCCAGTGAGAAAATGGTGATCCGGAGCGAAGCCGGCAGATTGGCTCCGGGTCGTCCGGGGAGTTTGGACCGCAGATCCTTGAGATCAGGAGCCTCTTCATCACGCTGGTCCAGGTCCTCCATTACGCGTGGAGCTTCTGGCCAGCGCTGCTTGTGCAACGTGTCCAGGTCCTCGAAAACAGGGATGTTGAGCGAGGCGGCGTGAGTCTGGACATCAGGATCAAGTGTCACAAGCCCGACCTGTGCATTGTGGCGCAAGGCACTCCGTTGTATAAGTCGGAGGTCGAGTTTCTCGGTCAGGACGCGATTTCTCCCGGGCCAGACCAGAACGAGCCGTTCCGCTTTAGCCCAGTTCAATTTGTCCAGGACAGATGCGAGGTCATCATGCGGATCAAGATGGATGATCTGCGTCTTCACGGGACGGCCTACCGGCAGCGTTCAGAGGGGATCATTGCAGGTTTGATTGTATCCATTCTGTTACGTTCGCAAGCGCTTCAGCGAGCTTTTCAGGATGACGGCCGCCCGCCTGCGCCAGGGTTGGTCTTCCGCCTCCGCCACCGCCCACGATCTCGCCCACTGCCTTGACGAGATTACCGGCATGCAGCCCGCGTTCAACGAGATCTTCGCTGAGCGCAGCGATAATGAGCGGCTTGTCATCTGAGATCGTGCCAAGGACCACTGCGCTGGTCGGGTGATTTGCGCGGAAACGATCTGAAAGCTCGCGCAGCGTCTCAGCATCCGCATCCTCAATGAGGCCTGTAAGAACAGGGATTCCCTCGATGCTCTCCGGTTCGAGCTCATCGAAAGCGGATAGCGCTGCTTGTTTTCTCGCTGTCGAGACCTCCGCTCGCAACTCGGCCACCGTATCTTGAAGCCTTTTTACGCGGGGTTGAAGGCCATTTACGTCGACTTCAAGTGTGTTGGCGAGATCATCGAGGAGCGCGATCCGATCCTGGACATACTTCAGTGCGCCGCGCCCAGTCAGGGCTTCGATGCGCCGGATACCCGAAGCGACACTGCTCTCACTCAACAGAATGAACAATCCAATTACTCCGGTATTGGGGACATGCGTACCCCCGCACAGTTCAAACGAGACGCGTTCGTCGGTGCCGATCTGGATTGTGCGCACGATCTCACCGTACGTCTCTCCGAACAGCGCCATCGCACCTTCAGCGATCGCCTCCTCGCGGGGCTTGTACCTGATGACCAGATCTCGGTTGGAGAGGATTTCCTGGTTTACCCAGTCTTCCACCTGGCGAAGTTCATTGGGTTTCATCGCTTCCGGGTGTGTGAAATCGAAGCGAAGTCTATCGGGTGCAACCAGAGAACCGGCCTGGCGCACGTGCTCGCCGAGGGTGCGCCTCAAGGCTTCGTGCAGCAGGTGGGTTGCCGTATGGTTGCGCATGATATCGAGGCGGCGGTCACTGTTTAATATCACATCAGCCTCGTCCCCAACCTTTGGCGAGCCTTCAAGGACTTCACCGACGTGCATGATCAAACCGCTTACGGGTTGACGTGTGTCATCGACGCGAACGAGCCACGATCCGCCGTTAGCGCTGTGGATTGTCCCCGTGTCAGAAACCTGTCCCCCGGCTTCGACGTAAAAAGGCGTTTTATCAAGAACCATGGACACGCGTGCTCCCGGTTGGGCCTGGTCGACCTCATCTCCGCCCAACAGAATCGCCTGGACTTTTCCAGTCATTCCAAAAGATTCGTATGGGTTGTACTCGACCCCCTCATCACCGATCGCGCCACTTTGCTTGAGCCTGGCAAGGACTTTTCGATACAGGTCAATATTTTCATCGATAAGAGCAGTCGAGCTGTCATCCGCGCTAGAGGCAATACGGTGCGCTTCCATGGCACTCTGGAATCCAGCTTCATCGACGCCAAGTCCATTCTCCCGGGCGACGTCGCGTGTGATTTCAAGGGGCAGCCCATAGGTAGCGTACAGGTCAAAGCTGTTCCCACCCGAAATCATGCCGCCCTTCGGAGTGTTCTTGATCATTTCGTTGAGGACCTCAAGGCCGGCATCAATTGTGTGATGAAACCGTTCTTCCTCCTGGGTGATCGTCTGGAGAATTGCGGTTTGATTGCGCTTGAGTTCAGTGTAATGACCGCCGTATTCGTCGATTACGGTCTGCGCGACTTTTGCAAGGAATGGCTTGTTGAGCCCGATCATCGAGCCAAAGCGGCTTGCCCGGCGGATGATCATACGGCAAACGTAGTTTCTGCCCACATTACCGGGTACCACGCCATCAGCGATTAAGAACGCGGAGGCGCGTGCGTGGTCGGCTATCACACGATATGGGGTAAGATGCTCGGTTCTCTCACGTTCGCTGTGGCCGGTGAGCTCCATGATTGTCTTCAGCAGAGGTGTGAAGAGATCGGTGCGGTAATTTGAGTCGACATCCTGAATGACGGAAACAAGCCGCTCAAACCCCATGCCAGTGTCGACATGTTTTGCCGGCAATGGTGAAAGTTCTTCGGGGCTGGTTCGGTTGTACTGGATGAAGACGAGGTTCCAGAGTTCCAGGTATCTCTGGCAGGGGCCATTGACGTGGCATTCGTGGTCCGGTTCACCGCGCATGTTGCAGTATTCCGGTCCGCGGTCCAGGTGGATTTCACTATCTGGTCCACATGGACCAGTATCGGCCATCTCCCAGAAATTCTCTTCACGACCGAAGAAGAGCAGATGGTCCGGGATAAAACCAGGCATCTTTCGCCAGATCTCAGCCGCCTCATCATCCCTGGGAATTTGACCCAGTTCATCCTCAAAACAAGTCGCCCAGAGATTCTCCCTGGGAAGTCCCCACACATCCGTCAGCAATTCCCAGGCCCATTTAATTGCTTCTTCCTTGTAATAGTCACCGAAAGACCAGTTGCCGAGCATCTCGAAGAAGGTGTGGTGGGTGTCATCCCGCCCGACGTCGTCCAGGTCGTTGTGTTTGCCGGCGACACGCATGCATTTTTGGGAGTCGGCGGCACGGGTATACGAGCGCTGTCCTGTCCCAAGGAAGACATCTTTAAATTGGACCATGCCCGAGTTTGTAAAAAGCAAGGTTTGGTCTCCCCCGGGGACAAGCGACATCGATGGAACGATTGTGTGCCCCTTGCTTTCCATGAAATCGAGAAACGACTGCCTGATGTCAGCACTCTTCATGGGTTTATTTTTTGGCGATTTGCTCATCCAACCTCGCTTTCCGTCAAGTGGGGATTATACGCGACCAGTGGTCGCCCATCAACTAACAGGACGGGTCTGATCTTGACCGTATTCTCTTGCATATGATAGACTTTAGGTCGGTTCGGGGGTGTAGTGTAGCGGTTTAACACGCTGCCCTGTCAAGGCAGAGATCGCGGGTTCGAATCCCGTCATCCCCGCCAGCAAATCCCGGTGCATTATGCGCCGGGATTTTCCTTTATCGCGATAGAATGTAACAGCAGTACAGTACATATAGTCGACAGGAGCAGGTAGCCATGGATAAAGTAAACAAATCAGAAGAGCAATGGCGCGAGGAACTTGCGCCTGAAGCCTACCATGTTACCCGGGAAAAGGGCACCGAAAGGCCATTCACGGGCAAATACTGGAACAATAAAGAGAAGGGCGTTTACCGCTGTGTTGCCTGTGGCCAACCGCTTTTTGACTCTGATACGAAGTACGCCTCAGGGACGGGGTGGCCCAGTTTCTGGAAGCCCGTGGAGGAGCAGAACGTCGAAATTGAAAGGGATCGGAGCCTGGGTATGGTCAGGACAGAGGTGCTGTGCAGTCGCTGCGAATCACACCTGGGGCATGTCTTCGAAGATGGTCCACAACCCACCGGCCTAAGATACTGCATCAACTCGGCGGCCCTTGAGTTTGATCCGGAAGAATAATCCAGCCCGAGCTTCAATCTGGCCTGGCTCTCGAGCCAGGCTTTTTAATTCTCAAGCGCTATCCGTCAGGCTGGTTGCCTTCTGATACGGATCAAATTTATCCTCGTGTTCCCTTCGGAATTGTTCCGTGTAGAGCTTGTAATAATGGCCCCTCTGTTTGAGCAGAGAACTGTGTGAGCCAGATTCCAGGATACGGCCATTGTCAATAACGAGGATGCGATCAGCCCTGCGTATCGTCGAGAGCCGATGAGCGATGATGAAAC
>JASFUN010000175.1:0-5017 GCA_050050255.1 Anaerolineales bacterium
CTTCTACTACGATTTCGACCTGCCGCGGCCGCTGACCCCGGAGGATCTCGAGAAGATCGAAGCGCGCATGCGCGAGATCATAGCCGGCGATCACGAATTCAAGCGCAAAGTGCTCTCGGCCGAAGAGGCGAAAGAGATGTTCTCCGACCAACCTTATAAGCTTGAGCTAATCGAAGGGCTCGAACAAGGTGAACTCGATGAGTACGGTGAGCCGCTCGATGAAAAGCCGGAGATTTCCATCTACACCCAGGACGATTTCACGGACCTGTGCCGCGGACCGCATGTCGAGAGCACGGCAGAGCTCAACCCCGACGCGGTAAAGCTCCTGAACGTCGCCGGCGCGTACTGGCGTGGCGATGAAGAGAACCCCATGCTGCAGCGCATTTACGGCACGGCTTGGGAGTCAGCCAACGAACTCGAAGAGTACCTCTGGAAGCTGGAGGAGGCGCAGAAGCGCGATCACCGTCGGCTTGGCAAGGAACTGGATCTTTTCACGGTCAGCGAGGACGTGGGCCCCGGATTGATCCTATGGAGCCCCAAGGGTGGCATGGTGCGTAAGATCGCCGAGGACTACTGCCGAGCGGAGCACGAGCAAGGCGGCTATGAGTTTGTATACTCACCGCATATCGGCAAGGCTAAACTCTGGGAGACGAGTGGGCACCTGGACTGGTACGGTGAAAACATGTACTCGCCCCTGGATATCGAGGGACAGCAGTATTACTTGAAACCGATGAATTGTCCCTTCCACATCGAGATCTTTAAAAGCCGCATGCGTTCCTACCGCGACTTACCCCTGCGCTACGCCGAATGGGGCACGGTGTACCGCTATGAGCGCAGCGGCGTGCTCCACGGTTTGCTGCGGGTGCGCGGTTTCACCCAGGATGATGCACACTTGTTCTGCCGGCCGGATCAAATGCCTGAAGAAATCGACATCGTGCTTCAATTCAGTCTGAATATCCTGCGCGCCTTTGGGTTTGATGATTTTCAAGCCTACCTGTCGACGCGCAATGAGGCCAAATTTGCCGGGAAACCGGAGGATTGGGAAGCGCCAACGGCGGCGCTGCGTGCGGCTCTCGAGAGGGCTGAGGTGCCCTATGAAATCGACGAAGGCGAAGCCACGTTCTACGGTCCGAAGATCGACATCAAGGTGCGCGATGCGCTCGGCCGTGAGTGGCAGTTGAGCACGATACAGTTCGATTTCAACCTGCCGGAGCGCTTTGACCTGGCGTACATAGGCGAGGACGGGGAAGAACATCGCCCCTATATGATCCACCGTGCCCTGCTCGGGTCGATGGAGCGCTTCATGGGCGTGTTGATTGAGCATTATGCCGGGGCGTTCCCGCTGTGGCTTGCCCCCGTACAGGTGCGCTTGATCCCGATCGCCGATCGGCATATACCGTACGCAAAGGAGGTTGTCGCCCAATTGAGTGAAGCCGGCATCCGGGCTGAAGTCGATTCGAGCGGTGACCGAATGAATGCCAAGATCCGCGACGCGCAGCTTCAAAAGATCCCCTATATGCTCATCGTTGGTGATCGTGAGGTCGAAGGCGAGTCTGTCTCTGTTCGCCTCCGGTCGGAAGAGGATCTGGGCGCCATGTCAGTCGCGGCCCTTTTGGAGCGTATGCGGGGGGAGATCAGGCATCGAACCTGAGCGAGGCGTGAGGCCCGGTCGTCAGTCATCTGATCGAATTGTCGCTGGCAGTATCCCGGGCTCGGTGACAATTCGGGCCGGCGTCGATATAATCTTAAATGCCGGGGTAATGGATTGGAGCTTAGGGATCGCTGCATGTCTTTGAAGGTTTCACATTGGGCAGGTTTGTTGCTTGGGTTGCTTTTGGTCGCATTCGGCATTTCCAGTGCGGAGGCGGCCGATGGATATGTATCCACGCGCAGTGATGTTACCTGTCCGGTGCGCCTGCAGCTTCGATTCCCGGACCGCTGCCGCTCGGGTGGACGCGGGGTCATCACCGAGCTCGCGCAACGAGGCGAATACCCAACTCACCCCTTCCCGCTGAGCTCGATGGATCCCTCCCTGGGGAGCCTGCCTTTTTATTATCTTCAGTCGCAGCGTGATGAAGGCACCCCACTCTACACATCTCTTGAAGATGCGATCAAAGGGGAAAACGCTTACCGCACGGTCGAGGCAGGTTTTGTGTTTTTCTCCTGGATCCAACGTTTCGAGCAAGATGGCAAGGTCGCGTACATGATCGTCCCGGGCGTGTACATACGCGGTGACGGTGTCTCCAAATTAACTGCCCCAAGCTACCGCGGCGTCACGTTGACGCGCACCCCCACACAGGAGTTCGCATGGGTTCTGGCGCAGACCGAGACGAAGCGTGCACCGGGCACGAATGCTCCCAAGACTGGTCGGACGTTCTACCGTTTCGAGATGGTTTGGATTTACGAAACCCAGAACGTCGGCGGGTTGGATTGGTACCGCATCGGCCCCGAAGACTGGATCGAACAACGCCGCATCGCCAAGGTGACACCGGATCCATCCCCGCCGCCGGGGGTCGAGGACAATCGCTGGATTTCGATCAACCTCTACGAACAGACGCTGGCGGTCTACGAGGATGGCGAAATGGTTTTTGCGACGCTTGTATCCACCGGCCTCAATGGGTGGTGGACACAACCCGGCGTCTTCCAGGTCTACGAAAAGCTCGAGGCGGATCCTATGCAGGGTGCCTTCACAGCCGATCGCTCTGATTACTATTACCTTGAGGACGTACCCTGGATCCTGTATTTCGACAAGGCGCGCGCGTTGCATGGGGCCTACTGGCACAACGGCTACGGCTACCCCCGTTCGCATGGATGCGTGAACCTCTCGCCGGCAGACGCACATTGGCTTTATAACTGGGCAGACGTGGGCACGTACGTCTACGTTTTTGACCCCTCCGGCGAGACGCCGACAGACGCTGAGCTGTACGGTGAAGGCGGAGCGTAACGCAATTCCCGGGATTGGATAGTTTAGCGATCTTCGTCCACGCCTCCGGCATACCCAAACTTCCATGGGTAAAGGATAGAAATGCGCCTGGCCCCTTGTCGCTCTTAATCCCCCGTAGATTGAGCCCGTAATTCGCTAATCCCTGTGCATGGCGGAGGTGATGACCTGACTGTTCCGGAGGCTCATCATTTTTATGGGAAGTTGATCGGTACGCAGGCTAAAGCCTGCGGCTACGGGGGATGGCTCCCTGAGGTAATGACCTGGCTGTTCCGGAGGCTCATCATTTTTATGGGAAGTTGATCGGTGCGCAGGCTAAAGCCTGCGGCTACGGGGGTTGGGTCCCTGAGGTGACGATGCCGAGCCGCCGATCAGCTCCTGAGCCTGATTTCCCTGATCGCTTTTGCCCAATTCTGAGATCCAATAATCGCGTCTTTCAGTAGGAATTGGGGTTTATAACAACGTAACCCCCACTGCTAGTGGTACCAAAGTACCCTGTCGTTGGTCATCAGGCAGAACCTACAATGTGGAGTATCCCTGACATTTCTCGCCTGTATTGGACTCAGGAGAAACCGCGTTTATGTATGCAGATAATGAGTTGTTATTTCCTTCCCACGTCATAAACAAGCTTCGTTTTGCGCGCGATGAGGAATGGCGGGCGCTCGTTGAGAGAGTTTCCGCGCTTCCCGAAACGCATGAGGACCGCCTGGCGTTCTCTTTGATGATGATAAAGCTGGATGGGTGTCTTAACTGTGAGACCGATTCTTATCGGGCGATGCGCGGCTGTAAAGCCTGTGCGCTCCAGGTGCTGCGACGCTTTAAGGGGTCGGATCAAGATTTACTGCGCGCGTACAAACAGGCCCAGGAACAGATCGGGGGCTATCTGGTATTGCAGGACGAAACGATCCAGCTTGAGGAAGAAGTACTATCGGCTCGGGCCGCCTGAGCACCCTTGGAATTGTCACTTCGCCAACCGCCGAGACGGCGGTTGTTTTTATTCCCTGGGGATGCCCCTTCTCTATGGTAGACTCTAGCCGTTCGTAACTCAGGGCGGTTGAACGGAATTGAAGTGCCGGAAGGAGCATCACCATCCTCAGCCTGTTTGAGCGCATCGCTTTCCTGGTCCTGGTTCTGATCTCACTGGGCCTTTCTGCTCTTGCCGTCAGGCGGATCGTTCGCACCATTACGAGGAGTCAGGGCCGGCCCGAGTGGCACCTTCTGCCAGGCCGACTCTTCGATGTCGCCTTCAAGGTCGGCACCTTCTCACCGGTGTTTCGAGATCGTCCTCTGGTGAGCTTTTTCCACGGTCTGGTCGGTTGGGGTTTCATCTACTATCTACTCGTGAACCTCAACGACCTGCTCACTGGCTACATCAAGGGCTTTACATTTCTAGGTGATGGTTTGGTTGGAGATATCTACCGGCTAGGGGCTGATCTCCTCTCCGTGGCGATCCTGGTTGGTATGCTGTTTCTAATCATACGGCGTTTTCTCACTCCTTCCAGCGAATTATCAATCCGGGAAACGACCACCCTCGATGAAAAAGCGCGTGCTGGTATCCCACGCGACTCGGTCATCGTGGGAGTTTTCATCCTGGTGCATGTCAGCGCCCGTCTCCTGGGCGAGAGCCTCCACCTCGGTATGTACGGCGCTGACGCCTGGCAGCCGGCTGCTTCAACGCTCGCTACTCTCTGGAGCGCTTTGGACGATCCGTATCTATCCGTCGCCCGGCATGTCGCCTGGTGGATTTCAATCGGCAGCATCGTCGCTTTCCTTCCTTATTTCCTGTACTCCAAGCATTTGCACCTGTTCATGGCGCCGATTAATTTTCTCCTGCGCCCCGAGCGCCGCTCGATGGGTGCACTCACCCCGCTGGATTTCGAGGATCAGAACGTCGAGCAGTTCGGCGCCGAACGCATGCAGCACCTCTCCTGGTCGGCGCTCCTGGATGCCTACGCATGCATCATGTGCAATCGCTGCCAGGACGCCTGCCCGGCTTATTCAACCGGGAAAGTGCTCTCGCCCGCTGCGCTCGAGATCAACAAACGCTATTTTCTTAACCGGGAAGGTGCACGCTAT
>JASFUN010000176.1:0-5011 GCA_050050255.1 Anaerolineales bacterium
GATTTCTTTAAATGTGGCCATACGGGCGTCGGAAGATTTGCGCGCCTCTTCTTTGATCGCACCCGCACGCCCGCGCATTTGCTCGAGGCGTTGTGATCTGGACTGTGAGCCCTGGCGTGCCATCACGCGCCCGAAGATGGTGAGCGGTTCGCCACAACCCGTGCATGTCTCCGCATCAATGGAATTTAAAGTATGACACGCAGGACACAGAAGCTGTCCCTTCAAGATGCGCGCGTGGCAGTGTCCGCAGACAAGCACAGCGGGTGATTCAGGTGTTAAATTCGGTTCGTTACAGACGGGACATGGGGGTAAGGACAATGACCACCTCACGGCATCAGAGCGCACTGGCGATACTATATCATTAATCGCCGCGCTTTCCCCGTGTAACCAAACATGGACTAACGCATCTAAATCATGTAGAGAATACTGGTAAAATGCAGGAGGATTGAAGTATACACATGGAGAAAATAATGACCAACGAACCCATACATGTGAGCGACGAGGCCTTCGAGAAAACCGTTCTGGATTCGGAAATTCCAGTCGTCGTCGATTTCTGGGCGCCGTGGTGTGGCCCTTGCAAGATGGTAGAGCCTATCCTTGAGCAACTAGCCGAAGATTATGCTGGCAAACTGCTCATTGCCAAGGTCAATACGGATGAACATGCTCAATGGGCGCAGCAATTCGGCGTCCAGGGCATACCCACAATGCTCTTCATCGCCGATGGCAAGGTCGTTCATCAACAAGTCGGCGCAGTGCCCGAACCTTATCTTCGCGATATCGTTGATACCTTTCTTGAGACGGTAGAGGCAGAAGCTTAGCAGACCGTAAAACCATAAAAAGAGGGAGAGCAGCGCTCTCCCTCTTTTTGTTTTGCTATTACGCAATGTGCTGTTGAGTGAATTTACTGGTCTTTGCGTCCTTTCGCGGTGGTCCTCCAGATCAAACCCTCGATCCGACGTTGGACACGCCGCAGGAAGGATCGCACGCGCGCCAGGAAAGTGAATAGGCCCCGTTTGCGGCGTTCAAGCTCGCTGACCTCCACTTTAGGTTCAACCCAATGCATGCTTAGTGCTCCCCATGTCAGCCCCGCTCCGAAGCCTACCAGCACCAGGTTAGATCCATCCGGGATGAGTCCATCATTGAGCGCTTCAACCATCGCTAGCGGTATCGAAGCGGTTGAAGTGTTGCCGTAGCGCTCGAGATTCACGATGAATTTCTCCATGGGCAAACGTAAACCGCGAGCAGCTGCCTCAATGATCCTCTGATTGGCCTGATGTGGGATGACGTAATCGATGTCCTCCACATCCCAACCTGCCAGTTCGGCAGTCTCACGTGTTGCCGAGGCCATCACCCGGGTCGCGAAGCGGAAGACCTCCCGACCGTTCATCTGGATGAAATGTTGCTTGCTGTCGATCGCCTCATGTGATGCCGGCAGCTTGCTGCCGCCGGCGGGAACCGACAGCAGTCCTCCTCCAGAACCGTCAGAACGCATGACGGATGAGAGTATGCCACCGGGTTTCTCCGAACCTTGAAGCACAAAAGCGCCTGCGCCATCCCCGAAGAGGATGCATGTCGAGCGGTCATCCCAATCCACAAAACGTGAGAGCGTTTCTGAACCGATAACAAGTGCGTTCTCGATAGAGCCTGTCCGGATCGCCTGGGCAGCCATGTTTAGAGCAAAGATAAAGCCGGTACAAGCCGCCGACAGGTCAAAGGCACCTGCCTTTGTGGCGCCGATGTTATCCTGAACCAGACAGGCTGTCGCCGGGAATAGATGTTCGGGCGTGGATGTCGCGACGATGATGAGGTCAAGGTCGCGCGCGTCTATGTCCGTACGATCGAGCGCTTTGCAAGCCGCGTCGGCGGCCAGGCTCGCTGTAGATTGGTCTTTACGCGCGATCCGCCGTTCACGAATGCCGGTTCTGGAGACGATCCACTCATCACTCGTCTCGACGATCTGAGCGAGCTTCTCGTTGGTTAGTATTTCTTCCGGGACGGCGATGCCCCAACCAGTCACGTGGGCATAGCGGTTCATAATCGCTTGTCCTTTGGTTCAGCCTGCAGCGAAAATCAGGCAGGCGTTGTGGCCGCCAAACCCGAAGGAATTAGTCATCGCATATTGGACTTCTGCAGCGCGCTTTTCATTGGGGACATAATCCAGGTCACATTCTGGATCCGGGGTTTTGTAATTGATCGTTGGAGGCAGCACGTCCTCCTGAATTGCCTTGATACAGAAAATTGATTCAAGCGCGCCGGCCGCGCCCAGCAAATGCCCGGTCATCGATTTCGTCGATGACATCGGGGTGGCGTATGCATCCTCACCGAAAACGGTCTTCACGGCTGCAGTCTCGCTGGCATCATTGAGAGGCGTGCTTGTGCCATGTGCATTGATGTAGTCGATCTGAGCCGGTTCCAGGCCAGCATCATTCAAGGCATTCCGCATGCAAATTGCTGCGCCTGCTCCACCTTCAGCCGGGGCGGAAATATGATAGGCATCATTCGTGGCACTGTATCCCACGACCTCCGCCAGGATCGGCGCGCCCCTTTCGACGGCATGTTCATATCGTTCCAGAACAATGCTTGCAGCCCCTTCACCCATAACAAAACCGTCCCGATCGAGATCGAAGGGTCGCGAAGCCGTCATGGGGTCGTCGTTGCGTGTGGACAATGCGCCCATATTGTTGAAACCAGCCACCGCGACCGGGATAATCGCGGCCTCTGCACCGCCTGCGATCATGACGTCCGCAGCCCCTCTCCGGATCATTTCTGTGGCTTCGCCAATGCCATTTGCGCTAGATGCACAGGCGGTTACCACAGCCATGTTGGGGCCGCGCATGCCATATTCGATGGCGGTGTAGCCGGGCGCAGTATCGGGCAGCATCATCGGCACCATATGCGGGCTCACCCAGCGTGGACCGCGGTCGCTGAAATTATCCTGCTCGGAGGTTAATGTGGTCACGCCTCCGATGCCGGTACCGATGACTACGCCGATTCGGTCCCGGTTGCTGTCATTGATATTCAGCCCCGATGCCTCCAGCGCCTGGCGCGTGGCGACAAGCGAAAATTGTGTGAATCTATCCGTTCTGTGCGCGAGGCGCTTTGTGAGAGCCTCATCTGGATCAAAGCCCTTCACCTCAGCCGCAAAGGTTGTTTTGAAGTCCGTCGTATCAAAGTGGGTGATCGGGGCGATCCCTGATTCCCCATTTAGGATGCCCCGCCAGGTTTTTTCGATGTCTAAACCCAATGGACTTATGCAGCCCAAACCTGTTACAACGACGCGCGTTCTTGTCACTAGTACCTCCTTTGGCACGTACTGTGATGCGTCCCTCGGGGGATATAACCCCACTTGGCTGCGTAAGGTACGCAGCCAACACACCGGTGTGTGCTAGAATCTGTGGGTTGAAGCGGGCGATAAACCTGTCCAATATTGACCAGTGTTTGCATAGTATATCGCAAAGGATGAGGCGTTGATCCTTGTGGTTGGTGGGACCAGCTTTTTAGGTCGGTCCCTGTTGACGCAATTGAGGGATTATCCATACCCTCTGCGCATATTGCTCGAACCCGCAGCTGAATCTCCATCTCTCCCTGTGGGATTGAGTTTTGAGGCGGCGCTTTCTTCGCTTCAGGATCAGCGTGGTATCCGGGCTGCGTTGGTCGGGATCGAGACGATCCTTCACGTAGGTGGTGCCAGCCTGGGCATCGGTCCAGAGGATCCCAGCGATCTTCATGCAATGGGGGCTGAGATCCTGGTTTCGATGGCACATGAAGCTGGAGTACGGCGGATTATTTATGTTAGCCAGCTCGGTGCAGATCAGGCTTCCGCCTATCCCCTGCTGCAAGCTAACGCGCGCGTGGAGGAGGCAATTCAGAACAGCGGTTTGGATTACACCATTCTGCGCAGCAGCGTCCTTTTCGGGGATGGGGATGCGTTCACGACAGGGCTGGCCCAGATAATCGCTGCTTCGCCATTATTCTTCTTTCTGCCCGGTGATGGCAAGACAACGCTGCAGCCCTTGTGGGTCGAGGATCTTGCGACTTGTGTGCTGTGGTCTCTGGACATCGATGAGACCATCGGGAATACCTACAGCCTCGGTGGGCCGGAATATTTCACACTCGAAGAGATCGTGAAGATGGTTATGAATGAGGCGGCAATGCTGCGAATCGTCGTAAAAACCCGGCCACCTTACTTGCGATTCGGAGCGCGTCTGCTGCAATCGTTGCTGCGCCGTCCCCCGGTAAACAGCCATTGGCTCGACTACTTAGCAGTCAGCCGAACTACCGATCTGAACACCTTGCCGCGCGTTTTCGGCCTGTCGCCTTCTCGCATGGAGGACCGCCTGGGCTACTTGCGTGATAAAAACTGGGGCTGGGTATTTTTACGCAACCAATTTCGTAGGAGCAGGTGACTTTTCAAATGAGTGGGAATATACAGATCCGGGTGCTTGACAGGCCTGATGAGATGCGTGCGGCTGAGGAGCTACAGTCGCTGGTCTGGCAGGGAAGTCCGCTTGATGTCATACCCGGGCATCTTGCGCTTGCGATCAGCCATAACGGCGGGGCCGTGGCTGGCGCTTATGATGGAGGAAAGCTGGTGGGGTTCGTGCTCGGTTTTATAGGCACAGATTCAGAAAGCCCGGGCCGTGTGGCGATGACCCGGCTGAAGCATCATTCTCACGAACTCGCCGTCCACCCTGATTACCGGAACAGAGGAATCGGCTACGCGCTGAAACTGGCCCAGCGCGAGCTGGTCATGAGGCAGGGCATCCGCTTGATCTCATGGACATATGACCCGCTGCTCAGTGTCAACGCTCAATTGAACATCCGCCGACTAGGAGCGGTGTGTAGCACCTACCTCGAAGATGCGTACGGTGCCATGCGCGATGGGTTGAATCTCGGGGACCATTCAGATCGTTTCCACGTCGATTGGTGGATCACATCCAGGCGTGTTGAGACTCGTCTTAGGAATGAACGCAAGCCGCTGGACCTGGCCCATTTTCTCAGCGCGGGAGCG
>JASFUN010000177.1:0-5005 GCA_050050255.1 Anaerolineales bacterium
TACACAATATGGGCGGCGGGAAGCACGAAAATCAACCCGTTCGCGTGGTTATGCACATGCTCACGCTCTGAGGCCGGGTGCCGGGGCGACATTTATGTGTTGTGGGGGAGTCGAAGCTCAGCCGCCTACACCGTCCAGCATGTCCAGGCCGGCCTGCAGCACGATCGAGGCGGCCTCCGTGCGGCTGCTCACGCCGAGCTTGGCCAATATGCTCGTCACGTGCGTCTTCACCGTCGAGACCGCGATGAAGAGACGGTCGGCAATGTCCACGTTGCTCAAACCGCTGCAGATCAACATCAGCACCTCCCGCTCGCGATCGCTCAGCGTTGCCAGCACACGCTCCAGCGCCGCCATGTCGCTCTGCCCTCCGACCAGGCTGCCGGTGCCCCTTTGATCGGCTTCCGCCAACTGCTCGAAACGTTCGAGCCTGCCCGTGATGGCTGCCAGCAGGTCCTCTGGCTCGAAGGGCTTTACGATGTAATCGTCCACGCCCATCTCGCGACCCATGCGGATGTCTTCGAGTGACCCCTTTGCGGTGAGGAAGATGAAGGGGATCCACAGCCAATCAGGCCGGCTCTGCACCCTGAGGTAAAACTGGTAGCCGTTCATCCCCGGCATGAGGATGTCCGCCAGGATCAGGTCGGGCGCCTGCTTATGCATGATCTCAAGCGCCTCGAGACCATCCCGAGCGGTCCGCACTTTGTAGCCGTGCAGCTGCAGCAGGTCTTCGATCGCAGAACGTGCACCCGGATCATCTTCGACGACGAGAATGCCAGCTGTGGTGTTCATCCGGTTCGTTGAGTCTCTCGTTTCAGTTTTAACGTGCTGACGCAAAGCTTCTATCTATGTACCAGACCCTTCGGCCTCGGGTTCAAGCGTATCGATCAACCGTTCGCTTAGCAGCTGTGAAAATTCCTCCAGATCCACCGCCTTGAGCGCGATGATCTGGGATTGTTCCAGGTCGGAAAGCGGGAAGTCACGCACGGCTAGTTGAGGCCTGAGCAGCAGCTTCTCCCGGAAACTGCGCTCGGTCAGCGCCCTTCCGATCATCTGGTGGATCGCATTTGACGCCATTATCCTTCTCCCTCCTGAGGTACGTCAAGAACCCTTTATACCCATGCGGCTTCTGCCCACTCAGCGGGAGACCACGCACTCCCGTGAAGGTCAGCCACGCTGCGCCGGCCATGATGAACACATCGCCGGGGCTGAACGTCACCGGCAGCTCCTGCCCCCAGGGCACCTTGAGCACGTCGCTGAGCGCCAGCAGGTGGGTCTCCTGGCGCTCAAGGACGACATCCTTGCTCCCCTGGACGTACTCTCGACCCGCCTGGAGGATTATCTTGTCGAGGTGCCCGGAATGCTCCAGCGCCTCCCGCGTGACCGGCATGTGGCCTCCGTTGGCCGAGATGACCAGCAGGTTTAAAGCCGCTCCGATCAGGACGATTTTCATCCCGTGTATGCTTCGGTTAGCAAAGAGGAACGCGATCAGCAGTCCGTAGGAGCTGAGCGTGATCCAGGGCCTCAGCGCTTGCATCGAGGTGTCCTGGGCTCGTGGGAAGAGCACAAAGGCGAACTGCAAAATAACCATCGTGAGAGGGAGCCAGGCGCGCTCGACGCGCAGCCTGGCGAGGTTCTTGAGATCCCCCCCCTGGGTCAAGGCGGCCAGGATGGCAATCAAGACCGGGATCATCATGAACGGCATGCTTTGTCCCTCCCACGTTGATGACGAATTGGGGGTGGAGAATTCCCCTATGGGTGAATCTCCCCAGCCCTCCACCCCTGGCAATTCACGGTTGAAACGGGCCGTGTCTTCCGTTGTCCGGATGTCTTGTCCCCCGGCACGGAATAGACCAGGGCTACCAGCCCGTTGTCTCTGGAGCTCCCACCGCCATGATCAGCGCGATGATGCTCAACAATATGTACAGCACCCTTAAGTAGGTTCCTTTTAGCTTCTTCATCAAACTTTCCTCCCAGCTGTTCAGTCCTTAAACGCAACCCGGGCTTGTCCCCTATCTCAATGTCAACCAGTCTAAATGCAGCCTCATAGCAAGGCTCTGAGCAAACAAAAAAGCGCCTCGTCCGAGACGCCTTCCAAAAAACGCTGGATTTCTTTACGCGCTGTAGATGGTTTCTATCCTTTGCCCGTGATTTGCTCCTTGATCTGCTCGGAGAGGGCTGTTGTTTCGCTGGTGGGGGGCATATCCATATCCGCCTTGAGCATCGCCTGCAGCCTGGAGTAGTGCTGGAGCGCTTCGCGTTTTCGGCCCCCTTCCGAGAGCGCCCACATCAACCCCCGGTGGAGCTGTTCCTGGTAGGGCTCCACCTCAATTGCCCGCCGGTATAGGGAGGCGGCATCATCGAACTTTCCGCGCTCGGACTTCAGTGCCGCCAGCCGGGACAATGCACGCATGTACTCGTTGTGGTACGTGGACCTGCGTGTCAGGCACCAGTCCGAGTAAATGCTGGGCAGAAACTCGCCGTGGTAGATCCTGACGGCTTCCTCTAGTGTGCTCTCCGGGTCCGCTTCTGATCGGGCGCGTTCACACAGCGTTGAGAAGGCCCGTGCGTCGTACCAGGTGTCGATATTCCTGTCGATCACATAGGCTCCCTGCTTGTTGTCGTAAACGATGAGCCCTTTCGGCAGGATCCTGCGCATCCGGTACAGGCTGGCGTGGTAAACGCTCTGTGCCTTCGAGGTTGAATACTGCGGCCAGAATTCGTCCAGGATGATCTCGCGGCGCACGGGTTCGTTCTCAAGCAGGTAGAAGAACAGCTCCTTGACCAGTGGACCCTTCCAGTCCGTGTGGGGGATGGGCTTCCCGTTGACCTTGACGGTATCTTTTCCCAGTGCGAGCACCTCCAGGACCGGCGGCGCGGCGGCCGGCGAAACGGCCCTGGATTTCGACCGAAGTGTCGCAAGGTTATGTTTACGGATGCGGATGAGAAGCTGGTCAAGCCCGGGGATGCTGGTGCTGGAATCCGCCTGCTCCAGCATCGGGATCATTTGAACGCCGTCGACGACGAGCAAGTGGGGGTGCTTGATCTCGCGTGTGAGCTTCACCGCGCTTTCGAGCAGGGAGAACGCTTCATCCATGAATTCCATGCGGAACAGCGTGTTGGCATCCCAGAACTGTGCCCGCGTTAGCTCGCGCTGGGCGCCTGCGTTGGTCAGTTTGGCGATCGCATCTTGAAATGCGGCGTGGGCTTCTCCGAGCTTGCCGTGGTCGTGTGCGACCATTCCGCGCGCCAGCGCAACCAGACCTTTTAAGTAGCCCGAACCTTCCTCGCCGGAAAGAGCGGAGGCTTCATCGAGCAGCGCATAAGCGTGCTCCCAGGCTTCGTCCACCCGGTACAGGTTGGCGAGCGCACAGAGGCAGTACACTTCAAGGAAGACGTCGTTAGTCGCACGCGCGCCATCAAGGCCGGCCTGGAAGTGATCCTGGGCGCTGCTGACATCCTGGAGATCCGCATACAGGTCCCCCAGGCTGATGAGCACAATCGCTTCAGTATGTTGATGGCCGGCTTCGCGGGCGTCCTTGAGCGCCTGTTGAAAGATCTCGAGCGCCTTTTCGTAGTCGCCTTGATAGTAATAACCCATTGCGATGTTGTTCTGCAGCTCGGCCATCCTCCAGCGGTTGCCCAGCCCTTTGAGGATCTCCACCGCGCGGGTGTAGTGCTCTTCCGCTTCCAGCGGGTTGCCCATGCGGCGTGCGGTCGTCCCGAGCGCTTGCAGCAGGACGGATTGGTGGTATCGATCTCCGGCCTGCTGGTAAAGCTTCAGGGATTGGCGGAACTCCTTTTTAGCCATTTTTAACTCACCGGCCAGGTGGTGGTATTCGCCCAGGATGCGGTGGGCCTGGGCGCGCATCGCCGGCTCGAGATCCTTTTCGCGCGCATCACCCAGCACCGCCTCCGCCATCTCTTTCGCATCTTTCATCGCACCGCTGTACTGGTGGACCAGGGCTTCGTGGATCTTGAGGCCGAGTTCACCGATCTCGTCGCCGCGCTCGGCACTGAGTTGGCGGGCGGCTTCGTAACAACCCAGCGCCTGTTCAAACTCCCCTGCCTGGCGGTAAACTCGTCCGCGCATGATGAGCAGGGCGGGGTCGCCGTTCAGCTTCGCTGGATCGACAGCATCCAGCCATCGCCGCAGCGTCACAAGCCTGCCGCTGCGATAGACTGCCTCCATGTGTTCCTTGATCACCGCGATGGCCTGGTCGTCCGACCCGGACGCCAGGAAAAATTCAAGCGCCCGCTCCCAATTGCCTTCCGCCAGGCGCAGCTGCCCGGCTGAGCGCTGCAGTGCGGAGCGCTGCTCCAGCTCCTGCGGGGCGAACTGCTTGAACAGGAACTCCTGGAAAAGGGCGTGGTAGCGGAAGGCTTTCTCATCGCCCGACAAGCGTAAGATGAAGAGGTTCGCCTGCTCGAGGTAATCCAGTGTCGCTTCTGAATCGCTGATCCCTAGCAAGTGGTCGCAGAATGAAGGCGTAAGCACGTTCAGTATGGAGGTTGACTTGAGGAAGTGCTTGATGGCTTCAGGCTGCTGGTCGAAGATCTCCTGGGCCATATAGTCGAAGATCTGCTCGTCGCGCGCCTTTGCGGCGCTGATCGAACGGATCAAACCTTTCCAGAGCGTATGGGTGCCCAGCAGGATTCCGGTGATCCAACCCTCCGTCTCAGCCGCCAGCTTGCGGGCTTCTTCCAGGGGGAGCTGCAGATTGTGGTTGTTGGCCAGGTAAGACTGGATTTCCTCCGGGGTGAAGGCAAGATCCTCGCTGCCCAGCCCGGCGATTTCCTGCCGGGCGGTGAGCTTAAGGTAGGGAAGGTCGGGCATCACCCGGCTCGCCAGGATCAGGCAGCAGTTGTCTGGTTGGTGATCCAGGAACCAATTCACCAGCTGCAGGATGGTCTCGTTGCCGGCTGCGAACTGGAAGTCATCGATCAGGATCACGAAATATTCGCTGATCCGCTCCTGGATCGCGTTGACCAGTTTATGCAGGAGCGT
>JASFUN010000178.1:0-4981 GCA_050050255.1 Anaerolineales bacterium
TCCATGAGAATCTCTTCAGCCTGCATACCGGCATGAGATAGCAGACGTAGCTGGGGGCTTCTCAGCAAATCTTGAGCCTGTTCTCCAGCCGTCAATCCGATGGAAGATGTTAAACCGCCGATCCAGCCGGCTTCGATCCACTCATGCAGTCTATCGCTGTGAAAGCCCTTTGAAGTGTGATCAAGCCAAATAGATTGACCGTGTTGTTGAATTTTACGGATCGGGATCATTTTTTACACAGTCTGGAGGTGCCGATTTAAACAGCTGCGCGTGCAGAGGCCCTCATTCATGGATGCAGCATCTTCTTACAGTGCAGAGGTTCACGATCTCGAATTTTGTTTGATCTGGAGCGCTGGAAAAGAGTTATGGGATGGATCACCTATCCAAGCTTATACTCCAGCCGATTGCGTGAGCTTCCCACCCGCATCATATCCACAAAGATGTGATGCTTAAATCGATAGAGACAAATCTAATAGCCTTCTCTGGGATCAAATTGCCTCTACCATTTCAGGTTGCAAACTCAAGGACGCTTCGATCACTTGACCAAATCAAGGATCTCCGTGGCGACATCAACCACCTGCTCGACGCTGAAGCCCAGATCCTTGTAGACGTCCTTATACGGTGCCGATTCGCCGAATCGATCCAGCCCGATAACTCGACCACCATCCCCCACCCAGCGTTCCCATCCCTGGGGCACACCGGCTTCGACCGCAAGGCGCGCTTGTATTTCCTTCGGCAAGACCATTTGCTTGTAAGAAGCTGGCTGTGCCTCAAAAAGCTCCCACGAAGGAAACGAAACCACACGACTCGGGATCCCTTTATCCGCCAGTGCTCTGCCTGCATCGACAATCAAATCCACTTCTGAGCCCGATGCCATCATGATCAGCTGCGGGTCGTCATCGCCCAGATCTGCCAGGACATACGCACCTTTTAGGCTCTCTTCGGCGCTAGCAAACTCCTCGCGATCGAGCGTCGTTTCCGCCTGCCTGGTCAGGACCAGCGCAGTGGGACCTTCCCGGTTCCTCAATGCTGCGAGCCATGCGTAAGCCACCTCATTAGCATCGGCTGGTCGGATCACCGTGAAATGGGGGATCGCCCGCAGCGCAGCCAGATGCTCAACCGGCTGGTGTGTTGGTCCATCCTCACCCAGCCCTATGGAGTCGTGCGTGAAAACGTAGATCACGCCTTTACCCATCAACGCTGACAACCGGGCAGAAGGTCGCAGGTAATCGGAGAAGACGAGAAACGTGCCGCCATATGGGATCAAACCGCCATGTGCCGCGATGCCGTTCATGATGCCGCCCATGGCATGCTCGCGAACCCCGAAATGGATGTATCGGGCATGACGATCCTCAACGCTGAAAGCCGGCTCCCCTTTGATATCCGTCTTGTTTGACCCGGTGAGATCTGCCGAGCCGCCGATCAGCTCTGGTAGGCTCGTAGCCAATGCGTTCAGCACCTTACCCGAGGAAGCGCGGGTGGCCAACCCTTTTTCATCTGCATCGAAACTGGGTAATTCGCTTTCAAGTCCCTCCGGCAATCCTTGCGCATATGTTCGCTCGAATTGAGCCGCCAGCTCGGGATGCTCGCGCGAGTAGTCCCCAAACAAAGCCTCCCAATCGGATTGCCGCGCAACCCCTGCCTCACCCGCGGCCCTGAAGTGTTCCAACACGTCATCAGGTATATAGAACCTGGGCTCCTTCGGCCATCCGAAGTATTCTTTCGCCCCATTCAACTCATCCTCACCAGGTGGTTCCCCGTGCGCCGCTGCTGTTCCAGCTTTCGTGGGCATGCCAATGCCGATGGTCGAGTGCACAATGATCAACGATGGACGCTCATCAGCCTTGGCTTTTTCAATCGCTCGATCAAGCGCCTCGAGATCCTCGACATCATCGACTTTTTGAACGTGCCAGTCATAAGCCCTGAATCTCGCCGCTCGATCCTCTGTGAAAGCGAGATCGGTATCGCCGTCGATCGTGATGTGGTTATTGTCGAAGAAGTAAATAAGCCGGCCCAACTTAAGGTGACCAGCAAGCGAAGCCGCCTCGGAGGCAATGCCCTCCATGAGATCACCATCGGAACAGATAGCGTAGATCCAGTGATCCATGATTGGATAATCAGGCTTGTTGTACATCGCCGCCATGTGCTCCATCGCGATCCCCATCCCTACCCCGTTAGCAAAGCCCTGGCCAAGAGGTCCGGTTGTGACCTCAACACCTGGCGTTAAGTAGTTCTCGGGATGGCCGGGGGTGATGCTTCCAAGCTGCCGGAAGTTCTTAATCTCCTCAAGCGACAACTCATAACCTGTCAGGTGCAGGATCGAATAGAGCAGCATTGATGCATGGCCTGCGGAAAGGATAAAACGGTCCCGATCTGGCCATTCCGGATCTTTGGGATTGTATTTGAGATGCCTTGTCCAGAGCAGGTAGGCGATGGGCGCCAATGCCATAGGAGTACCAGGATGCCCCGAATTTGCTTTTTCTACCGCATCGGCAGATAGAAAACGGATGGTGTTGATGGCGCGGGTGGCCAGATCTTTATCGCTCATTATCATCTCCAATAGTTCATGTTGGCGTCAGTACATCCGGGGCAAAATCCGCAAATGCCTACCGGCTTATAGGAATCATAGCACTTGAGAATGCGCTGCATAATTATTGTTTTGCTCTCCATCAACGGCTCTATGCCAGAACGATGGAATCAGTGGCTGTTTTGCAATTCATTCAGCCAGTTTTGAAGGCCTCGGGTGCACTCAATACCCAGTTTATGACCGACATCTGCTTCACAGTAACGGACGTCTACCCCCGTGGATTCCAGTCTGTTTACGTCATCACGGGCTCGCCCGACAGGCACAAGATCATCCCTGATGCCGTGGCCCCAGAAAACCGGGATCTTTGTAATTCGACTTGTGGGACCCTCTGGATAAAAACCAGCCAATGAGATCAAACCGCAGGGAGGGACCTTCAGCGCCTCAGCCAATGCAAAACATAAAGCTGCGCCCTGACTGAATCCCATCAGTATTAGCCGCTCCAGGTTGAATGCATGCCTCTCAACAAGAATCGGGAGCGTAGCCTGCACGGCCGATACCGCCGCAGAAAAGTCTTGCATCCTGGTCTGGATGGAGGCCGGACGATTTGTCCATTGGAAACCAGCATTGTCGACAGGGAAGAGGCCCCTGAGTGAAACGATCGGAGCGCTATCCGGCAGGACAGTTTCCAGAACCCACATAACGCGCTCATCGCCGCTCCACCCATGCAGCATCATGAAATGAAGGGGATTAGTCCCCTGCCCCGGTCTTACGATGAATGCAACTCCGCCCTCAGGGGCTTGATAAAAATTCTTATCAGTCACTGATGTTCTTCTTTACAATCCAATCCATGACCACAAGACCGATAATCGCCAATAGTACCGGCGCGCTGAACACGAGCATGCACAACAAAGAAACCCGCAACGCTCCGGATCCATAGAACCACCATATCAAACCATTGCCAACGATGAGAAGCAGCAACACACCACCGAGGAACAACTGGATTGTGGTGTTGCGTGCGTACTTGCGCAGGTCACGCCCGGTAGGACTTTTTCCCATTTCATCCCCTCAGTTTTCTCGCCAGGCATCGAAAATTGAGGTCGGATTCGTTGAATTTATACCAGGGAGGTTCATATTTAATCATCCAGTGCCAGGATCCAATCTACGATAAGTGCGGAGTCATCCAGTGGATCCTCATCAAACGGGAGGGAAAAATCTTCATCGACTCTGGCTGTCAACCGTTCAGCTGCCTCGCGCAAATTTGGAGGAAATCGGCCTTCATCTTTAAACCAGAGCAAGAAGCGGTATGCGTTCCCTTCAGGGTAGGACTCGCCCGGACCTGGTGAATAGATCGATTGGATTGCCCATCCGGCAGCCCTGCGGGCACAAACCCGCGCTCTTCCTTCGTTCCCCTTTTTGCGCGCCTGATGGCCGAGCTTCAATTCCCGCTCGACGAGCGATTTAAGGTTTTCGTTGCGCGACTCGCTGGTCATTTCCTAACCTCTGTGCTGAAGGCAACCATTTCCACCATGGGGTACTCCCGAATATACTATCATCTCAGCCAGCTAATTGAAGGCCGGCCCGCCGATCCAGCATTCTCCGGCAGTGCGAGCGAAGGTGACCAGCATGCGATTTCAAGATAAAAACGTCCTGATAACAGGCTCTGGCCGCGGCATCGGCCGTGCGATCGCGTTACGCTTCGCCCAGGAGGGAGCTAATGTTATCGTGAACTTCTTCCGCAACCGGGATCCCGCCGAGGCAACCGCCGAGTCCGTCCGTTCGATAGGCCGCCAGGCCCTGGTTGTTAAAGCGAATATCGGGGAACTGGATGAACTGGAATTGTTGTTTGACCGCAGCGTCGACGAATTCGGTGGGATCGATTTCTTCATCAGCAATGCCGCTTCAGGCTACAACCGGCCGGTGATGGAACAGCGCCCCAAGGGATGGGAGTGGACGATGAATATCAATGCCCGCGCTCTACTCTTCGGCGCACAAAAGGCGGCGCCGATTATGCAGGCGCGTGGTGGAGGCGCAATCGTGAGCATCTCCAGCCCCGGATCCTTCAGAGTTCTACCCGAGTATGTTGTCGTCGGGGCGAGTAAAGCGGCGATCGAAAGCATCACCCGATATCTTGCGGTTGAATTTGCGCCAATGGGCATCCGTGTTAACGGCGTCTCGCCTGGACTCGTTGAGACCGAAGCACTCAAACATTTCGCAGCGACGAGCGACCGAAACACCATCGCCCAGGCAGAAGAAGCCACCCCGGCGGGGCGGCTTGTGATGCCTGAGGATGTCGCTGCGCTCGTTGCATTCCTCTGTTCATCAGATGCTGAGATGATTTGCGGCCAAACGATCTTGTTGGATGGCGGCTTTAACCTTCCTGCGGATTCAATGCTGCCCCGGATCGAGTAGGAACGACCTCACACCGAGAAGCTCTTTGTGTCACGGGCGATGTGA
>JASFUN010000179.1:0-4970 GCA_050050255.1 Anaerolineales bacterium
CGCCGGGATCGCCCACGACTTCAACAATATCCTCGGGACGATCATCTTGTACAGCGAGCTGATGACGGACAGCGACACGCTTGCCCCCAAGGACCGCGAACGACTGACGACCATCATAAAACAGGCGCAGCGCGGCTCGACGTTGACCGCGCAGATCCTCGACTTCAGCCGCCGCTCCGTCATGGAAATGCACCCCATCGACCTTGTACCTTTCTTGAAGGAGATGGAAAAACTGCTTTCGCGGACGCTTCCTGAAAGCGTGTCCTTATCCATCCACGTCGGCGAGAAAGGCGAGCACATCGTTAACGCTGACCCGGCGCGCATCCAGCAGGTCATAATGAATATGGCCGTAAACGCCAGGGATGCCATGCCGGATGGTGGCACATTGACTTTTGAACTCGATCAGATCGACGTAGACCGGCTCAACTCCCCCTACCCGGGCATGCATCCCGGAAAATATATCGCCCTTCAAATCAAGGATACTGGCCACGGCATCAGCCCGGATGACCTGCCCCATATCTTTGAGCCATTCTTCACGACCAAACCATCGGGGAAAGGTACCGGACTTGGATTAGCCCAGGTCTACGGCATCATCAAACAACATGAGGGCTACATCGACGTAGCCAGCAAACCGGGATACGGGACCGTGTTCGACATTTACATCCCCGCAGTTCAACTCCCGGCGCAAGCCACACCGATCAACTTGAAAACATTCTCTGAGTTAGGTGCAGGAGAACACATACTCGTCGTTGAGGATGATGAGGCCACGCGCATGGCGCTATGTGAAATTCTCGAATCGCTCGGATACCAGGTAAGCAGTGCCTGCGACGGGAGCGCAGCGCTCGAAATCATCGCTGGCCAAAATGGAAATCTCGATTTGGTTGTCAGCGACCTTGTGATGCCGAACATGGGGGGACGCGAGCTTTACGATCACGTTTCGAGCACATATCCAGCGTTGAAAATGGTGATGATCACAGGGTACCCATTAGGATCCCACACCCGAGAACTGCTTGATCGAGATCGAGTGGCGTGGCTTCAGAAACCTCTGACATCAGAGGTCGTCTCAAAAACCATCCACGACCTGCTGCGTGCCTGATAAGCCAGGCGCGAGTGATATGAAAAAGCGTGCAGCAAGAAGCTGCACGCTTTTATTTTGTTCTTCTCTAGCTAACCCTCAGTCTAACGGTTTGGGCTTGGTCGGCTCCAGGATCGCTTTTCGCATCAGGGAGTGTATGGGGGAGCTGCGCCTTTTTACCATCATGACGGTCATTTCGGCACCGCGCGCCACTCGTTCGGGACCGGTCCCTACAAGGAAGTTCCGGAAAACGGGCTCCTCGGAGGCACCAAGGACAATCAGGTCGTAACCCTTGCTCTGCTCCAGGATAGTATCTACTGCGTCCTCCCCCTCCACAATGCGGGTATCGATCTGGATTTCTTCAAGGCCGGCAATGCCGTCCATGCTCTCCTCGATCGCCCGCCCACCACGCACATGTGCTGCTTCTCTCGACCCGCCGGGAAGCACGTGCATTATGGTGATGGCAGCTGCTTCAGGTTGTTCCGCACGAGCCATGCTAACCGCCAGTCGGACTGCACGCCGGCTGTTGAGCCCGCCCGAGACGGGCACCAAGATTCTCTTAAGCGGCCGCCACTCCCTATAGCGCACAACAACTACATCAGTTGGAGGGTTGTCAACGAGTGGGTCAGCAACGGAACCAAACAAACGCCCCGATGACCGAGTGTATCCTGGCCATCCAAGCACCATCAACGCTGATGCGTTCTCCTCGGCTGTCTGCCGGATGGAGCTGGAGACATTGCGTCCCAGACGTATGATTGTGTGGACGGGCACTTCACACGTCTTCGCCTGGGCGATTACCTCGTCCAGGTAGGCACGGCCATCCTTGAGGAACAAGCGCCCTTCCGGCAAGCTCAACTGCTGAGGTACCTGGACGACATGCAGGGCGAGAACTTCGCCGCCTTGATCACAGGCGAGGACAGAACCGATCTTCCCTAGTATCCTGGCCTGCTCATGGGTGGCCACCGGAACGAGCACCGAATATTCCCTGCCGACGAGCACTTCTTCCAGCAAGATCTCCTTCGGCTTCTCCATTGCCTCCTTGTTGCGGAAGTAAAGCGAAAACGCCAGCAAACCGATAATGATCCATGCGATGGCAAAGTACCAGGCGATGGCGCTGAAATTGAATACGCTAGCCGCCAGGAACAAATTGGAGACAATCGCCAGCAGCGGAAGCCAGGGGAACCACGGGACTTTAAAACCCCTTTCCATCTCGGGCTGCTGCCGGCGCAGGTAAAGCACCGCCACGTTAACCAAGAGGAATAAAAGTAAAAACATGATGCTGGCCGAGGAAGCGATATCCGAGATAGGCAGTGTCCAGGCCATAAGGAGCATCAGAAAACCCGTCGCAATCACTGCGATCGAAGGCGTGTGCCGGATAGGATGAATGTTTGCGAAAATCTTGGGCAGATTGCGATCACGGCCCATCGCAAACGAGACGCGCGAGGATGCATAGGTTGTGGCATTCAAAGCCGATGTCGTCGACGCTAACCCGCTCAACAGCAGGACCCATCCTCCTATGCCCCCCGGGAAGACCTGCTGGGCGACTTCGATGATCGCTACCTCACCTTTCTCCCCGAGGTACTCGTATGCCCTTAACCCCTCTGGAGGGACCGTGGCACCTATTGCGACCGCTCCGACGAGCACATAGATGAAAACGGCGATAGCGATGGAGGCAAATATCGCCCTGGGTATGTTGCGGATCGGGTCGATAACCTCCTCACCGGATTGGGCGATGATCTCATAGCCCTCGAAAGCGATGAAGGTAAATCCCATGGCGACAAAGACGCCCATGATCCCGTTGGGCATGAAGCCCACCGTGAAGCGGCTGTGCCACATCTCGGTGCGAGCCATCGCTATCGAGCCGAACACTACCAGGATGCCCAGGATGGCGATCTTCGTGACCGTCAGGGTGTTCCCGACGGCTGCAGTTTCGGAAGCGCCGCGATAATTGATGACTGTGAAGATGACGATGATAAGCGACATGAAAACCATCGCGGTTTGCTCAAGGGTCAGGCCAAAGAAATGGGCTCCAGCACGCTCGAAGACTTCAGCAACGAACCGACCAAAAGCTAATCCATACAGTGAACCTGCAACCGCCTGGGCAAACCAGCTCATCCAACCCGATAGGAACCCCAGAGTTCCACCCAGCGCCTCCTTGATCCAGGTGTAACCTCCACCAGCGCCGGGGTAAGCCGACCCGAGCTCAGCGTAGGACATCGCCGTGAGCGAGGTCACTAACCCGTTCAGAAAGAACACTAAAATAAGGGCGGGGCCGGCGACGCCGGCGGCTATGCCGGTCAACACGAAGATGCCCGCACCGATCATCCCGCCCACACCTATCATCGTCACAGTGAACAAACCGAGATCTCGACTCAACGTCACTTCAGTCGGTTGGTCATGTGATCTGTTATTTCTTTCAGTCATATAGTCTCCAGTACCGTTATGACCAGCGCTATCCTGACAATACACAACCTCTCATACAGAGAGGCAATCCATCACGAACTATGTTAGTTTACATTTACCCCTTACCCGTTGGACCGACTGCCTGGCAAAATCAACCGGGCATCTAAGGGACACGATGATTTATACACAGAAAAATGGGTTTTGACGAGGAGATCCGCGTATTAATCGCTCAGAGGATACAGGAAGCGATGGAACTAATCGCTCTTGAGTCCTTAGCCGGAATGCAGCTCAATAACAATTGACAGCCTATTTAGCACCTAATCAGCCTGAGGCCAAGGGATCTTCACTGGATCAGTATAACCGTGTTTCTCGACAGTATAGAGCAAACCACTGGATGGACGGCCACAACCTGGTTCATCGTATAGAGTCACTGAAAGCCCCATCGTGCTCGCAGCGACCGGGAATAGAAAATCATTCTGGCATACCCAAGCTTCGACCATGTAGCCGCGGTTATCATCCTCGGTCATCCAGACTTCATCCCAACTCACGATGACTTTGTCACCCTTCCGGTCCGCGCTGACCTGTGAAGGTGGTCCGTAGAGGACCGATTTAGGAAGAGGCGAGTCATATTCCACAACACTAAAAACGTCCCCTTCGATATCTACGACCGACGCGGAAACCCAGCAATGATATTGCTGTTTCTCTGGCAGGATCCAGAGCCACCTGCCATCCCAGTTGCGATTGTGGATTAAGGCCCGGTCCCCGGGATAGAGATCAGCCGCATGAAGATAGGCTTTGCCGGGACCATAGCGACAGTGGGCTTGCATGGTGACTGTGGCATCCGGGAAATCAAATGTTGGCGTTGGCGAGATCGTAGCAGTGGGCGTGATCGTATAGGTCGGTGTAATTGTAGGTGTGAGCGTGACCGTGGCTGTCGCCGTCGGAGTCGACGTAGAGGTTGCCGTCGAGGTAGCTGTGGCTGTCGAAGTCGGCGTAGGCGTCGGTGACGCCAGGAACGAGAGCGGCTGCCCGCACGCACTCATGAGCATCATAACGACCAATAAGAGCAAGAATGCTCTTGCGGTGTGAGGCGTTCGGACAGGTCGGGATCGCCGCGAGGCGGCAAAGTGGTCCAGGATCATGCCCGTGATTTTAAGGGACATTAAGAGCCCGTTCAATGGCTCCTTTGACCTGCCTTGCAGCGCAACCCTATGCTGTTCACTCGATGATCGATCACGCCCACGAAAGCGTTGATGCAGGTTCGATATCAACCCGTGCGCTTCCGTTGTTTGAGCGCACGAACTCGATGCTCACATCCAGAAACTTCCTTATGATCTCGACATTCGTCACGAAATGCTTGGACACGGTTTCAATCCGGAACTGTGAATTCTCTGAAGCAACGGATAAAGGGATCAAGACTTGATCGGCGAGATATCTGTCCAATGCTGCACCGCTCTCTAAGAAGGTCAGAAGTTGATTTATCGCTTCGTCA
>JASFUN010000180.1:0-4969 GCA_050050255.1 Anaerolineales bacterium
ATAACCATGGCTTACCATCGCTATCACGACCTGGACACGCACATCGCCCGCATTTTCAACACCTATGGACCCAGGATGCGGCTCGACGATGGGCGCGTGGTGCCTAACTTCATCGTTCAGGCGTTGAAAGGTCAACCGCTAACTGTTTATGGTGATGGGTCTCAAACGCGCAGTTTTTGCTACGTTGACGATCTGGTTGACGGCTTGTACCGACTTTTGAATTCATCTGAAGCCCTCCCGGTCAACATTGGCAACCCAACAGAGCTATCCATTCTCACGCTTGCGGAGGAGATCAACGCCATCACCGGCAACAATGCTGGGGTCGAGTTCATCCCCGAAGGGCGCGCACCAGCAGATCCACAGAGGCGCAAGCCTGATATATCGAAGGCAAAGGAACTCCTCGATTGGGCTCCAAGCATCGACCTGAATACCGGTCTCGAATTAACCATCGCGGATTTTGATCGTCGCCTAAAATGAAACTCTCACCACGTACCAGGCGCGAATTTGTGCGCTTTTTAAAATTTTGCGTTGTCGGAGTAATCGGCGCGGTTGTAGACTTCGGCACGTTCAATCTGCTGGCAAATGTTATCGGCATTTGGAGCGTCCTGGCGAGCATGATGTCATTCACCGCAGCGGTGATCAGCAATTTCCTGTGGAACCGTTATTGGACCTACCCCGATTCGCGCTCGAAAAAAATCAGCTCCCAGGCAGTACAATTCAGTGTAGTGAGCTTCATTGGTTTGGCTATACGCACTCCGTTGTTTGCCCTGACCGAGCCGGCTTTCATCCAGCTTTCAAGTGAATGGCTTCCCAGAACGACTGAGTTCCTCGTCCAGATTTCGGATTCCATCGGGGACCTCTCGCCGGTCGTTATCGGACGAAACCTGGCGCTCGCATTGGCTGTCATCGTGGTCTTATTCTGGAACTTTGGGATCAACCGACTTTGGACTTATTCCGATGTCGAGTAGGAAGGAGCGAACGCCCGTTTTCGAAGCCCCCAATGACCTATATAATGAATGGGGAACAAAACTTTTCCGGAGTGATGGATGAGCCGCGATAAGAGACAGAAACCTATCCCTATTTACACAACCCCCGGCGACTGGGCCGCGCTGCTCGTCTTTCCCTATCTATACAACACAATCGGTGAGTGGATCGGTTTTGTGACGCCAAAGCGAGAGGTCTTTGACGTCGATGGAGTCTATGTCGGTTGGCTGACAAAAGAGCCTCGCGTGCTCCGTAAGCGGATCCTCGAGAAGGGGCTGAGGCGCATCGATGTGCCACCAGCACCCCGCAAGATCCGCCCACCCGCGACTGTTCCGCTTCCGCCGATGATGGCCGAGCTACGCTTCGAGACAATCGACGTGCTGGATGAAGAGCCAGAGCGTCTCCACACCAGCGACACGGGCGAATTCAAGGAAGACATGGATTGAGCGGGACAAGGTTGGAACCCAGAACCGCACAAAGTTCCTGCGTCACGCTTAGCCAACTGATGCAGCCTGAGCACGCCAACCTCAGAGGCGATGTTCATGGCGGATGGATCATGAAACTGGCCGATGAAGCCGGAGCCCTGGCTGCCATGCGCCACAGCCACAAACGGGTAGTGACTGTCGCCATTGATCAGATGATGTTCCACGAACCCATCCGCATCGGCGATCTCGTGACCCTGGAAGCCATCGTCACCTACACCGGGCGCACTTCAATGGAAACCCGCGTCCAGGTCATCGCAGAAGATCCGGTCAGCGGCGAACGCTCGCATACCAACACAGCCTACCTGGTCTATGTTGCGCTGGACGAGAGAGGCCGGCCAGTGCCCGTGCCGGCATTGATCCCTGAAAGTGACCTTGAGAAGAAACGGATGGAAGAAGGCGCAGAGCGCCAGGCATACCGGCTATCACAGCGTAGGCTCGCTTCGGAGGGATGAAACCAATGAGCGGTGGCGTCCAATCCCTAACGGATCTTCTAAATATAGCCGGTGCGCAGCGCATCCTGGATGCCCCACCGGCGCGAGACATGGGACTTGCCGAGCACCTACCCTTCCCCTTCCAGGCGATCGTCGGGCAATCAGAAATGAAACTGGCGCTGCTGCTCTCGTTGATCAACCCGAACATAGGTGGCGCACTCTTGGTGGGCCCACGCGGCACCGCGAAGACGACCGCAGTGCGCAGTCTAACCAGCCTGCTCCCGGACGTGCAACGCAGCAAGTGTAACTACGGCTGCTTGCCGGAAGACATTGAATCCGGAGGTATGGACGCAGTCTGCCCCGATTGCGCAAAAAAGTATGCCGCCGGTGAACCACTAACCTACAGTGACCAGGTTCGACTGATCGAGCTTCCCTTGAACGCCCGCCTTGAAGATGTCATCGGAGGCATCGATGAGCGCGCTGCCATCCACCAGCGCCTGCGCATAGAACGCGGCATCCTCGCACGTGCCGACCAGAATATCCTCTATATCGACGAAGTTAACCTGCTGGAAGACGAGATTGTCGATGCCATCCTTGATGCCGCTGCGCAAGGGACTTACACGGTGCACCGCGGCCCACTGGCCGCCACATACCGCTCGCGCTTCGTGCTCATCGGATCTATGAACCCTGAAGAAGGCCATCTGCGGCCGCAGATACTCGACCGCTTCGGGTTGCGCGTCATAGTCCGCGGATTACTAGATATGAACGACCGACTGGAAGCCTACAAACGCTCAATAGCACATCGTCGGAACCCGCGTGAGTTCATCAGGCAGCACCAGGAAATAAGCGAACTGATGCGTTCAGAGCTGCAGGTCGCCCGTGAGCAGATTGACTCGGTCAAGATCACAGAAACCGCCGAGCATTTCGGCCAGAATCTAATTCGTGAACTGGGGATCCATTCCTTGCGAGCCGAGATTACCCTCTTCGAGGCTGCACGGGCCCATGCCATCGCTGACGGACGCACCGAAGTTGAAATCCCTGACATCGAGAGCACAGCGCGCATGTCCTTGCGCCTGCGGCGTTCGCCTTTCATCGACGAATACCTCGAAAAGCAAGTAGAAGAGGACGAGGAGATCGGTCGTCTGGTCAAGAAATTCAACAAGAAAGCGCCGGCTGAAGAGGCCGAAAGCGGTACAAAAAGCAGGAAGAACACAGAGGAGGAATAGGAAACGGGCTGGGAAACCCAGCCCGCGCGATCCTTTAGCTTGCTGCCTGTGCGTCTAGATTACTTCAGGTGTTCTTCAATGTAATCGACGGCTTCGCCTACCGTGGTGATCTTCTGGGCGTCTTCATCGGAAATCTCCCCACCAAATTTCTCTTCAAACGCCATGATCAGCTCTACCAGGTCGAGAGAATCCGCTTCGAGATCCTCGCGGAATTTGGCCTCCGAGGTCACCTTGCCCTCTTCCACACCAAGCAATTCCACAATGATTTCCTTGACATCATCGAACGTTTCTGCCATGAGTTGTCTCCTTTTCATCCGTGGCGTGCTGGAAGATTGTAATCGACGATCGTGTAGCAATCAAGTTGACACGCCCCTCCAGGGCCAGTATGATGGCCCTCTCTCACACTAGGAACACCACACCATGAGCAAAGTTACGCGCACATCAAAACGAAAGAGCGATCATGTCCGGATCAACCTCGAAGAGGACGTCCGTTCTGGTTTGACGACCGGACTTGAAGATTTCCACTTTAAGCACGTCGCACTGCCCGAATTAAACTTCGAAGACATCGACACACAAACCACTTTTCTCGGCAAGCCATTGGCGCTGCCCCTATTGATTTCATCGATGACTGGAGGCGCTGCGGATGTAGCCCCGATTAACCGCAGGCTCGCCGAAGCAGCCCAGAACACGGGGATCGCCATGGGTGTCGGATCCCAGAGAGCCGCGTTGGAAGACGAAACGCTTAGTAGCAGTTTTAATGTGCGCAAGATTGCTCCGGAAATCCTGCTCTTCGCCAATTTAGGAGCGGTGCAGTTGAACTACGGTGTAACTGCGCAGGACTGCCAGCGAGCTGTCGACATGATCGAAGCCGACGCGCTTGTCCTGCACCTGAATGCGCTTCAGGAAGTCCTTCAACCGGAGGGGGACCAAGACTTTTCCGGCTTGCTGCGCAAGATAGAAACCGTATGCGAAAGAGTGCAGCAGCCGGTCATTGCCAAAGAAGTCGGCTGGGGGATATCCGGGGAGGTTGCCAGCAAATTGGTAGATGCGGGGATCGCGGTGATCGATGTCGCCGGCGCCGGCGGCACTTCCTGGTCACAGGTCGAGATGCATCGTGCCGTCGTCAAACGACAGGCAGAGCTAGCTGCCAGCTTTATCGACTGGGGACTGCCGACGGCGCAGGCGGTCCAGGATGTTCGCTCCCACCTGCCTGATGTGCCGTTGATCGCCTCCGGCGGGCTTAAAGATGGGCTGGACCTCGCAAAATGCCTTGCACTGGGAGCTGATATGGGAGGCATGGCAAGCCAATTCCTCAGGGCTGCGGCGGAGTCAGCCGATGCCGTCAGCGAGCGCATCGAGCTCACTGCCAGACAGCTTCAGGTGGCCATGTTTGTGACTGCTTCTGCTTCGATCCAGGAATTGGACCGCACGAAGTTGATGGCGTGACGGTGATGCCAGATTCGGAACTGAAGCCCATCGAGGTGATGCTGCCGGCTGTAGAATCCGATCTTCAGGATTCGCTCAACCTGGCTCGTCAATGGCTTCCCGCGGTTGTTGAGGAGATGATCACCTACCACCTCGGCTGGTCCGGCCCTGAAGAGATCAGTGGAAAGCGAATCAGGCCCTTATTGGTCCTGCTCTGCTGCCAGGCATCAGGCGGTGAATGGCGGGCGGCTTTACCCGCGGCTTCGGCGATCGAATGGATCCACAACTTCTCGCTCATTCACGATGATATCCAGGATAACAGTCAAACACGTCGCGGCCGGCCAACTGTTTGGAAGAAATGGGGAAACGCACAGGCGATAAACACCGGGGATGCCTTGTTCGCGCTGGCACGCCTGAC
>JASFUN010000181.1:0-4961 GCA_050050255.1 Anaerolineales bacterium
TGCCGTTCCGACGCCGACACCCGAACCGACCAACACTGCACCTCCGCCAACGGCAACAATCGAAGCGCCAACCCCTGAATTTGAAGCTGTGGGTCAGGATATTCACGTTGAGCTGCCGCCCGGAGATCCTGAGATTGGTGCGCGGTATTGGCAGCAGAAGGAATGGGATTGCGCTGGCTGTCACGAAACCCTGCTGGTTGGACCGCCGCTCCGGGGGAACGAATCGCGACCAGGCATTGCCACGATTGCTGTCGAGCGACTTGAAGCGCAGGACTACGAAGGGGAAGCACAAAACGTCCGGGAATATTTGTTTGAATCGATTGTCCATCCGGGGGCTTATGTTGTGGATGGGTTCACGAATGGCCTGATGCCCGATCGCCTGGGTGATTTGATGACCCCGCAGGAGATCGCTGACATGATCGCGTTTCTGATGACGCTCGAGTGAAAGTTGCGCCTAAAGAATTCGCAGGGGCGCACGGCCGTGCGCCCCTGCTTTTTTTAATGATTATCGCTTGCGCAGGACGATGTCGCTGATCACGTACACGGCCACCGCAGCGATCAGCAGCCATCTTGTCCACTCTATCGGGATACAGGTGGCTCCGGCGATCGAGCCGAAATAGATGTTCAGGCCGCCCAGCGCGAGCCCGGTGAGCGCTAAGGCGTTGCGCGCCGCTTTATCGTTGATCCACTGCGATCGTTCGTCACGCTCCAGCGCGGTGGCGCCCCGCTGGGGATCAACCTGGTAGCGACCGCTGTGGGGCGCATACAGGAACCAGGCGGTCAGCACGACGCCGATCAGCAGCGCCAGCCACCATTCTGCACCGAGGATATAAAACAATGCTGCGAAAATCCAGGCGACCAATATCCTGCTCACATAGTAGCGTGTCATGCGGTTCTCCTTACTCCACCACCCAGAAGAGGTCCTCCACGGTGGTCTTCAGTTTGCGGGCGATTTTCAGCGCCAGTTCGACCGAAGGGGTGTAGCCCCCCTTTTCGAGGGCGATGATCGTCTGGCGGGTGACCTTCGTCGCCTCACCGAGCTGTTCCTGCGTCAGGCCCAGCTCCTGGCGGCGTTCACGCACCTTGTTGTCCACGGTCATGGCGTCTCTCCATGTAAACTCTACTTTACATGGAGTATAGGGGTTTTTTAGATAAATGTCAAGTGGGCTTTACATGCCTTCGTCCTGCCACCAGCGCAGGCCGAGGTCGAGCAGCAGCAGTCGCAGGTCGGATTTCTTGCGCAGGCCGAACTTGGCCAGGGCGTTGTGGACGTGCGTTTTGACCGTCTCTTCGGAGATGACCAGAGAGCGGGCGATCTGGCGGTTGGTGTGTCCGCGCGCCGCCAGCCAGGCCACCTCGCGCTCGCGCGGCGTGAGCTCGCCCAGCGCTCGTTCGGTGCGCGCCCGCAGCACTTCACGCTCCAGTCCGTGGGTGATCAGGTCGGCAGCCAGCGACTGCGGGGAGCGGTGGCGCGCCCGGGCGACGCGCCGCAGGCGCAGGGCCAGGGGGCCGATCACCTCGAAGATCAGCGCGGGCATCCCGGCATCCGAAGGGTCAACGTCCTCCCGGTTGCGCCGAAGCAGGAAGTCGAGCAGCGGAAAGGATCGACGTGACCCGCCCGGTCGTTTGTCCTCTTTACGGCGAAGCCGCACGATGGCAGTGACCTCCAGAAAAACGATTCCAGTGAGCATCCTGATTATATAGAACAAATGTTCTGTTGTCAAAGTTATGGGGTTTTTGTAGACCGACAGGTTCATCCCTGTTAGACTCAACGTCGAGAGGAGTGATCGATTTGAGCATCGCAAGACGAACTTTGTTGAAAGTGAGCTTAATCCTGGCCCTGGCGGCCTGCAGCTATCCTGGAGTCCGGGGCGTTTCGCCTGAGTCGCCGCGACCGTCAGCAACGCCCACGGTGTCGCGGTCCCGACCAACACATCCACCCACGGAGACGACTGCGCCAGCGACCGCTGCGGTCCCGCTGCCGGAAGAGCGCCCCGAGGAGGCGATCATGATCCTGGCTCCCGGGCCGGGTTCGCGCCTGACCAGCCCCATTGAGGTGCGCGGGGTGGCGGACCCGACCTTTGAGCAGGCGCTCGTGGCCCGGCTGGTGGATACGAGCGGGGAGATTCTGACCGAAGGACCGCTTACGATCCAGGCGCCGTTGGGTGAGCGCGGGCCGTTTGATGGCCCAATTGAATTCGCGGTTTCAGAGCAAACCAATGTGTTCTTGCAGGTATATGCCACCAGCCCGCGCGATGGGGGCACGACCCACCTCGAAACCGTGGGTGGAGGTATTACCCTGCTGCCCGGCGGAACTGAGGAAATAACCGAACGTGATCCTTACCCCGAGCGTATCGTCATTGCCAAACCCCAGGCTGGGCAGCAGCTCAGCGGGGGCGTCATCCACGTTGAGGGTTTTGGCACGGCCAGCTTTGAAGGCACATTGGTGCTTGAACTCTACGACCTCGAGGGCGCGCTGCTTGACTCACAGCCGATCATCGTCGATTCGCCGGATATGGGCACCCCCGGCCTTTTCTCGGGTGAGGTCACCTTCTCAATCTCAGAGCCGATGCCAGCGCGCCTGGTTGTGCGCGATCCCCTGCCAGTCTCCAACGGTGTCAACCACATCGCCAGCGTTGAGGTACGCCTGCAGCCCTGAATCCAGGTCGCTGCAGCCCGGGATTATAATCACGGACCTTCATAAGGAAGGTGCTGATATGGAACACACACAACCTTCTGCAGGACAACAGTCAGAGCGCGGTGCCGATTCAAATTGGCCCATGTCGCGCGTCCTGGCGGCGCTGGTACTGGTCCCGTCCATCCCGATGCTGCTGGCTTCGGCGGCCGCGCTGTTGTTTTTCTACATGGCGCCGGTGCGCTTCGGGAGCTTGATCTCACGGCTCCCGGGTGAATCGCTCATCCGCACCATCCTGGTGTTTGCACCGGCTACGCTGCTGGCGATCGTCGTCCTGGCGCTGCTCTACGCCGTTGATCAGGGCGGTGGGGAAGCGAACGTGCAGGCAGCACCCAGCACGGAGGGCAGCCAGGCTGCCGCGCTGGGCAGCTACAGCGCGATGGCAGTCCGGCAGACAGCGCTAACACTCTCCGTCATCCCCCTGGGTGTGGCGCTGCTCTTTTCGCTGGCAGTGTGGTCGCTCTCGTTTATCTCGCCGGGTCGCTATGACCGCTTCATCGAACCGTTCCCCGGCGAGCGCTATCTGCGTGCAATGGTCCCCATCGCACCCTGGTTCTTGTTTGTGCTCGTGCTTGTTGTGCTTGCCCTGATCACGGTTCAGCGAGAGCGAAGCCGTTCGGGGCAACCTCACCGCTGGATGCAGGCTTTGCTCGGCGGCGCGGGAGCGTGGACCCGCTGGGTAGTTACAGCGATCCTGACCTTCGCTCTGCCTGCACTGGGTTTTTCAACTCTGGCGCTGGCTGCGGCCTGGCTGCGCCCTGAACGGGTTTCCATCTGGATAGAGAAACTTCCCTATGACGCGTTGGTACGAATCGGGCTTCTCTTCGCGCCACCCATGCTTTTCGCGGTCGTCGTGCTGGCTTCCCTCTACCTACAGGCCAGCCGCGGCGAAGCTGAAACCGAGCGCGATGAGGTTGCCGATCAAAAAGCAGCGTTCCCACTGCGATCTGCGCTCGCAACGGGCGTGTTGGTCGTCGGGTTGACTTTCACCGTCTCGCTGGGGGTCGGTTTATTGGGGACGGTGCTCTACCTGCTTATTCGCTAGAAGCTTACAGCTCTTACTGTGCAGGGTCGAGACGTAAGACGCGGCCGCCGAAATCCACCAGGTAAACACGGCCTTCCTGATCCTGACCGAACGAGGCGATGCGCGCGTCGGTGTCCCACAATTGAGTGTTAGCCCAGCCACCATCTGGCAGCCTGAGCAGGCCCCAGATGATGCCCGAGCCGAAATCCCCATAAAGGTAAACACCCTGCCAATCGGGTAAACGTGGATCACGGACGACCACGCCACCGGTCACGGAGATCCCCATCTGGTGGCTGTATTCGGCGACAGGATCGACGAGATTGTCAGCCTGGCCGGGTTCGAAGGCGTGAGTGCCTTCGCGTATGTCCCATCCAAAATTCCAGCCAGCCTGCGCGCCGACCGGCTGATAATTGACCTCTTCCCACTGATTCTGCCCCACATCGGCGATGTATAGGTCGCCGGTTGCAGCATCGAAATGGATGCGCCATGGATTCCGCAGACCGTACGCCCAGATTTCACCACGACCCTGGTCAAAATTATCTGCCGGAACCGCGTAGGGGTCGCCGGAATCGACATCGATGCGCAGGATTTTTCCCAACAGCGTGTTCACGTTCTGAGCGTTGCCTTCGGGGTCGCCGCCGGAACCGCCGTCACCGGTGGCGATGTAGAGGTAGCCGTCCGGGCCGAACGCCAGATCCCCGCCGTTGTGGTTGCGGTAAGGCTGAGCGATTTGAAGCAGCTTTTCTTCACCCTGCGGGTCGGCACGGTTGGCGTTGGCGGACACCTGGAAGCGGGAGATGACGGTGTCACCGCGCCGGTCGGTGTAGTTGATAAAAAAATAGCCATTGTCTGCGTAATCCGGATGGAAAACCAGGCCAAGCAGCCCCTGTTCACTGCCCTGCGTGGTGACCTTGTCGCGGATATCGAGTAAGGGCTCCTCCAGCAGGGCTCCCTGGGTATAGATCCAGATCACCCCGCGCTGTTCGAGGATGAATAGGCGCTCATCGCCCGCATTTTCCAACCCGAGCGGGTTACGCAGCCCATCGGTGATTTTCGTCCATTGGGCGCTGTTCGCTGGGGGGAGCGATGTGGTGGGCTGGACTTCAGGTGTTTCCATCGATGTCTCGACGGGTTCCAGCGTGGCTGTGCTGCCCGGTTCAATGTTGGGAACGCTGGTCGCTTTTGGCGGACTCGTATCGCTGTTTCCTGCCGGTGTTGCCGCAGGTGATGCACATGCAGCCA
>JASFUN010000182.1:0-4949 GCA_050050255.1 Anaerolineales bacterium
CTTCCAGTGGATCTGGTCGTCCTCGACGTGATGCTTCCCGAACTGGATGGGCTCACGGTCTGCCGCGTGCTGCGACGGGAAAGTCAGGTTCCGATCATCTTGCTTACGGCGCGCGGCACAGAAACAGATAAGATCATCGGGTTAGAAACCGGCGCGGACGATTACATCGTCAAGCCTTTTTCGCTGGGGGAATTCCTGGCCCGCGTTCGGGCCGCCCTTCGCCGCGGCCGCTCGCTCCAACCAGGGACAGAATTGAGTTCCGGGAATCTGCGACTTGACCTCGTCTCACGCCGTGTCTTCCTGGATGACCACGAACTCCAGCTAGCGCCACGCGAGTTCGAGCTGCTGGCGACGCTGATGCGTAATCAAGGCGCGGTATTAACCCGCGAACTGTTGCTGACACGGGTTTGGGGTTCCGATTTCATGCGCGATCCCAGGACGGTCGACGTCCACATTCGCTGGCTGCGTGAGAAAATCGAAAGAGACCCTTCAAAGCCAGAGCGCATCCAAACCGTACGCGGTGTGGGCTACCGCTTCGAGGTCTAGATGGTCGATTGGCCGTGGGTCGTCCTGGCACTCACATCTACGGTTATATGCTTTGCACTCTGGCGCGTTGAGGCCAGTGCTCACCGAAATATTGAACGCGAACTGCGCCAATTCAAACAACAGCACAGGGATCAGATCGACGAACTCGAAGCGAAGGTGGGTGCGCTGGTTTCGGCCATCGAGAGCAGTGAAAGCATGCTATTGGCAGTCGACTGGAATATGCGTGTTGTAATCACCAATAAATCGGCCACGGAGACATTCGGGCATCCGCTGGATGAGCCAAGCTTGATCAGCTACACTCAATCTCTTCAATTGGAGCAAATTGTCATTGATGCCCTCGACCTGCAGGAAGGGGGCACGCTGATGAGGGTGATTAAAGTGGCTGACCGTCCCCATCAGGTCATGGCTCATCTCGGCGCCGGGTTCGTTGGCCTTTCGATCGCGGATGTGGCTGAAATCCAACGACTGAGCAGGGCGCGCCAGGACATGGTAGCCAATCTATCCCACGAACTACGCACTCCGATCACCTCGTTGAGATTGCTATCCGATACGCTGCGCAGCCCGGCGGGAGAAGAGAAGGCGATCGCCGACGGACTGCTCCAGAAGATCGGGGCCGAAGTGGATACGCTCGAGCAGATGGTCCAGGAGATGCTTGATCTGTCAGCCATCGAATCTGGCCAGCAGGTTGTACGGCTCGTAACGGAGCCCTTGCGCGAGGTGCTCGACGTCCCGCTGGCGAAGATCGAGGAGCAAGCCCGGCGCCGGGATATCACCTTGACCGTGCGGGTACCCGACGAACTGCTCATACTGGCAGATCGCGATCAAGCTTCACGCGCGGTGCTCAACGTCTTACATAACGCCGTCAAATTCAGCGCTTACGGTAGTGAGGTGCGCGTCGAGGCCTGGTCGGACGAACCGAACCATGACGTCGTGCTTGCAATCAGCGATCAGGGGCCCGGGGTACATCCGGAAGAGATTGAGCGCATCTTCGAACGATTCTTCCGCGGTGACCGCGCACGTGTGGCTCCGGGTACTGGCCTGGGCCTGGCGATTGTGCGGCACATACTGCGCGCCCACGGTGGCCGTGCCTGGGCCGAGAACCGCCCGCCTCCGAACACGGGTGCCACGTTCTACCTGGCGTTCCAGGCGGCTTGAGCAAGATGATTCCTTGAAGCTAATGGGTGTTCTATTAACAGCGCTTATTATCTCCCTCAATTCAAGTTAAAACATCGCGCCTAGCTGGCGGCATGGTTGAATATCTAAACCAACAGCATCAGACGTCAGATGGTCTGCCGGTGAAGGCCATTGAACCAGGGATGATCCGGCATAACGTTGCGTACCTCGAGCGAAATGCACAGAACAGATTAAGCTGACCCTGCTGCGCATCGAGCGACCTCCACAATGACCACGACTCATTTCATGGGTGGGGCTCTGCTGGAATTCGTTTGGCAGCAGAGCCATCGCGTGCGCCGTGTATGCGCCAGGGAAGGTGACACGCTGCCCGTTGATTACAGGCTCGATACGGCGCCAACGGGCTTCGCTGCCGCCGCTTAAAACCAGGTTCGCGTTCCTCTTTCTCTCATCTCCTGGGCGCCCGCACGTTAAGAACCCTTAATCTTGCCTTGATGATCCGTTAAATCACCCTGACTATCCTGAACCCTGTACCTACACTACTTCAGGAGGATCAGGAATGATTTTAAGACGTTCAACAATGCTGGTTATGGGTATTGTCTTTTCGCTTCTGGCGACAGCCTGCGGCGGGACAGTGCTCACACCGGAGGCTCCAGCCGCGGTCGAGCCGACCGAGCCGGCGGAATCTCAACAGCCAGCCGGATCCCAGGGCGAGGTTGCTCTACCGGAGGTCAACCCGCTGGAGGTCACTGGTGGCATCGTGACAGCGGGCAGTTCGACGGTATTCCCGCTGGCCGAGCGCATGGCAGACCGCTTCGAGAGCGAGGGCTATGCTGACACGATCACGATCGACAGCATCGGCAGCGGGGCCGGGTTTGAGCGATTCTGTGTCGCCGGTGAGACGGACATCTCAAATGCGAGCCGGCCGATCAAGGACAGCGAGGTGGAGTCCTGTGCGGTGATAGGCCGCAGCCCAATCGAGTTCCGCGTGGGCACGGACGCGCTGGCGGTGACGGTGAGCCAGGAGAACGACTTTATAGAGAACGCGACCCTGGAGCAGCTGGCGCAGATCTTTGGCACAGCGGAGACATGGGCGGATGTGGACCCGAGCTGGCCGGATGAACCGATTCAGCGCTTCATACCCGGCACGGACAGCGGCACGTTCGATTACTTTGTGGAAGAGATCTTTGATGAAGATGAAGGGCCGATCCTTGCGCCGAACGGGGAGGAGCCGCAGTTGAGCGAGGACGACAACGTGCTGGTGACGGGGATCCTGGGAAGCCCGTATGCGGTAGGTTTCTTCGGGTATGCGTACTATGCCGAGAATCAGGACACGTTGAAGGTTCTATCGATCGAGGGCGTGGAGCCGACGCTGGCGTCGGTGGACAGCAACGAATATCCGCTGGCGCGGCCGCTCTTCATGTACTCGGATGCGGGCATCATGCAGGCCAAGCCGCAGGTGGCCGCCTTCCTGAACTTCGTGCTGACGTATGTGAATGAAGAGATCGAGGATGTGGGCTACTTCCCGGCCAGTGATGCGGCACTCGATCAGGCCCGCCAGGCCTGGTTGGATGCGCTCCAATAAGCGACAAACGGCATACCAGAGTGGTCGATAAGAGGCATAGGGAGCTCAGCTCCCTATGCCTGATCGGCTGTTCGTAGGGGATTACATTACATATGGTCGAAAGTAAAACATTGGGCAAGCGTGAAAACCAGTTCGCACGCGGCAGCGATCTGCGCAAGCGCCCGCGCATCAGGGAAGCTGTTATCGTGGGCTTTCTGTTTGTTTGTGGTGCGCTATCCATTCTGACAACCATCGGCATTGTCTATGAACTCGGCAGCGAGTCGCGTTTTTTTTTCACTCGTACCCTGTGGGAAAACACAAACCATACTCTGACCGAAGGCATCGGTGCCGATGACACCAAGATCGAAGTGAGCCGCACAGGATCTGCGCTGCAGACGGGCATGACGATCCGCTTTGGCGAAGAGGTGATGCGCATCGAAACGATTGAGGGGACAGCGCTTGCCGTGAGGCGTGGCCTTGATGGCAGTTCCCCGACCACCCATGACCCCGGAGCGACGATGTTCGCAGGTGAGCGCGTGACGCTGCGCGAATTCTTCACCGGCACGCGCTGGAACCCGCAGATCGGCGAGTTTGGCATTTTGCCGCTTATCAATGCGACTTTGATGACGTCCTTTATTGCGATGCTCGTGGCCTTACCGCTGGGATTGAGCGTCGCTATTTATCTGAGCGAATACGCCTCGCAGAGGATGCGCTCCACGCTGAAACCTGTGCTCGAGGTGCTGGCGGGCATCCCCACGGTGGTGTACGGCTACTTTGCGCTCACGTTTATGACGCCGATCTTGCGCGGCATCTTCGGGCGAGACGTCGTGGAGATCTACAACACAGCCTCGGCAGGCATCGTCATCGGGATCCTGATCCTGCCGCTGGTCAGCTCGATGAGCGAGGACGCGTTGACCGCCGTGCCCAGGTCGTTGCGTGAAGCAGCTTATGGGCTGGGCGCGACGAGGCTGGAAACGGCGGTGAAAGTCGTGGTGCCGGCTGCTTTCTCGGGCATCGCCGCCGCGTTTATCGTGGCGGTATCGCGCGCCATCGGGGAGACGATGATCGTCGCCATTGCAGCAGGGGCTGGGCCATCGTTTACCTTTAATCCGTTCGAATCGGCGGAAACCATGACCGGTCACATCGTGCGCATCAGCGGTGGCGATTTGAGCTACAACTCGATCGATTACAACAGCATCTTCGCCATCGGGTTGGTGCTGTTCTTCATGACGCTCACGCTCAACATCATCAGCCAGCGCGTGGTGAAGCGCTACCGCGAGGTGTACGAATAATGGCACCCATCCATCCCGAGGAGACGTCCGTCGTGGACCCTTCAACAACCGATGATTACATCCACGATCTTCAAGGGCGACACCGGTACGGGCTGCTCTGGCGCACCATCTTCCAGATCTCAACTGTCGTCGGTGTGATTGTGCTCACCGCGCTGCTGTTGAACATCCTCAATCAGAGCTTTGGATATGCTGCCGTCCGCAACACGGTCGAACCAGCCGCACTTACCATTGACGGCGTGCCCCTGGAGCGGCTTTCTAAAGAACAGCTTCGGAGCATTTTGCAGGACAACGTTTCCGCAGGCTTATACCGAAGGATTGAGAGCGAAAAACCTGTGGAAGACCGCAAGCCGGAAGAATTGTATGAATTGATCATGGTCGAGGTCGTCGAGCCGGATATTGAAAAGACGTGGTCCCTG
>JASFUN010000183.1:0-4929 GCA_050050255.1 Anaerolineales bacterium
ACTGACGGTTGTGCCAGCCGAAAATTCATCATCGGGATCAAGCTCTGTCCACCGGCGATGAGCTTTGCATCAAAGTTATGCTCGGCTAAATGCTCCAACGCCTGTTCCAGCGTGGTCGGTGAGACATATTCAAACGACGCAGGTTTCATAGCACCAAAATCTCCTCATTCCGTTCAAGTTGCGGATTGATGTTCTCCCAGACTTTCACAATTTTTGGTCACGCTTGATGGCTTGCCTATAGCTTGTCGGTTGTCTCCCTAAAAGCCAGGACAAAACGGATGGATTTCCTTCGAAACCATAGGAGGCATAGTATTCAAACATCTTGGTCAGCGTCTCGATCGCATAAGTGCTCAATCCGGCGTCACCCGCGTTCTGCCTCCAAGCCTCGATAGATATTGTATCCGCTCGTACTTCCCGACCCAGCAGATTGCTGATGAGAGCAGCTACCTCGAGCGTTGAAAGCGGTTTCGTCCCGACCAGTTCATAGATCGCCCCGCGATGGCCGGCTTCACCTAACACAGCCCTAGCCGCGCTTGCGACATCGTGTAGATCCACCAGACTCAACCGGGTTTCTAGCGGGTATGGGACCTGGAAGCGTCCCTCGGTTTCGATCAAACGCCATTGGTTGAAGATATTCTGCATATAGGCAGCCGGCTGGAGGATGGTGAAATCAAGATCGCTCATGAAGAGGTATTCCTCCACACGCATCTTTTGCCAGTGATGCGGCATCGCCTCCACGTGTGGATGGAGCACGGAATGGTAGACGAAATGCTCCACACCCCGATCACGCGCCTCATCTATCAGCAGGCGACCCATCTCCAGCTCATCAGGGTGAACATTAGGTGGGATGTGGTAGATAGAACGCACACCCTCTAGGGCAGTCCGGACAAGGCGCTGATCGCGTAAATCCCCAATGCAGGTGCTGTCAGCGCCGGCCGCCCGGACTGCTTCTTCATATATGTCTCTTCTTGCTACAGCCCGCACCGGCTCTTCAAGTTCAGAGAGCTCATGCAGCACAGCCAATCCGGTTTTCCCGGCGGCCCCGGTGACCAGGATCATGCAGGTACCACCTTGCTCAGCCAGCCTCCTTGAAGGCAACAAAGCGGCCCCACATCGACTCGGCTTCGACTGCTTTCTGAACATAACAGCCGATGTAATATCGTCCACTTTCGGCGCTCTCGATATCCAGTCCGAGGTTCTCTGCATGCACGATACGTTTCGGGAACAAGTTGAGGTGCATATCCTGATAGTACTTATCCAGGGGGTACATCTCATCCCAATCCTTGCCGAAATCCTCGATCAACTTCCGGTTAGCCTCCTCGAAAGTCTTGGGGTGCCAAATGCGCATGATCGTGTTCATTGGATGATCAGCGCTGACAGCGTCAACACCGATCCACTTGATCTGCATGTCCACACACCAGTCCGAGAAATCCGGCGAGGGCCCCGGATGCTTGACCATGTAGCGGAATTCGTCGGATACGGGGCTCAACCAACCATATTTGCTCCAACCCGTCTTGATGATCAGGATATCGCCCTTTTTAATGTCGACGACCTGCTTGATCATCTCGGGCGTGTAGACGCTAGAATTGCTCACCAGTTCTGAGATATCTGCGATCACGCCCGGGCCTACCCATTGCTCTAGCGGCACCTCCCCGATGGCGCGTCCATTAGGGTAGAAATGCTTCTCTCCATCCATGTGTGATGCCAGGTGGATGCTGGCATTGCAGATGGATCCATTGCGTCCCATTCCAAAGAACTGACCGCCCACCCGTTTTGTATAGGTCACGCTCAGTGGAATGTAATTGAGCCACTGGGGGGTCTGGACGCTGAAGGGGATCGAGAGATCGAGCATCTCGGCGTCCTCCATCACCCCGAAGAATTCCTGCGCATCCATCCCTTCAGGCGCCTGCATAGCCAGCACACGCGCCCAGGCTGTCTCGACCTCCATAAACGGAATCGGCATGATCATGATCCAGGCACGCTGATTCTTGAGCTTGTCGATATCACCCACGATTGCTTCCGCAAAGACCAAATGCGATTTGGGCATCGTGTGGTGTGTCATTTCGTAGTACTCGTCCTGGGGGAACATCTCATCCCAGGATTTACCGTACTCGTCTTTCAACTTGGCTTCCGCTTTCTCGAATTCCCGGGCGTGCATACGGCGGATGGGCGTATTCATCGGATGTTCAGCACAACCACAGTCCACCCCGATGATCTTCAATTTCTTATCTAAAGCCCATTGAAAGAAGTCCGGGGATGGTCCCGGATGGCGCACGAGAAAGCCGAACTCCTTCGACTCCACGCCGCCCTGTGCTTGCTCATTAAACACATCCGGCTGGTCCCAGGAGTACTTATGGTAGCCGGTGTTGATGATCAGGATATCGCCTTCTTTTACCTCAACCCGCTCCTCGATCATCTCCGGCGTATAGAGGCTGTAATCAGAGACAGCATCGGAGATGTCCACGACGACTCCCTGGCCAGACAATTCAGTCAAAGGGATATCGGCGATGGCACGGCCACCGGAGTGAAAGGCAGTCTCCCCGACCAGGTGTGTACCGACGGTGTTGCTCCAATTCAAGATCTGGCCGTTGGCACCCTGCCCTCCTCCGTATGCGCCGGTCACTCTTTTAAAGAAGTGGATCTCAAGCGATTTCTCACCCGGCCAGGGCGGAGTGAAAATGCTGCAGCCCTGTGTCAGGTCGAAAAGCTGAGCCTCTGACATGATTTTAATGAAGTCTTCGCGATCCATAGAAAGCCTCTCTTTCAAACGGCGGAATCCTTACGGAATACCGGCCGCGTTCAGATATTGTATTCCTCCGCAAAAGCGACCAGCGCTTGTTCGAACATCTCCATAGGCGGCCGTACCAGCCCGGCTCCAACCTGGCCAACCCCTGCGTCTTTGTGCGCGATGCCGGTATTGACCCTCGGGGTGATACCCGTCTCGACAACCTTCCGGATATCGATCCCGGTTGGTGTGCCGCGGAAATCGAGCGGGGGCATTGTGAAGTACTTGTGTTCGGTGAAAGTGATCTCGTACATTTCGAGCGTGGCGTTCATGGCATCTTTGGGCGTGCCGCTGACGAAAGTGACGATCGCCGGCGCAGTCGCCATGGCGAAACCGCCGATGCCGGCCGTCTCTGTGATTGTGCTGTCGCCGATATCTCCGCTCGAATCTTCTTCCGTGAAGCCGGGGAAGTAAAGCCCTTTCGGCACGGCAACAGGGGCTGTAAACCAGCGGTCGCCCAGACCACTGACGCGAATGCCGAAATCAGTGCCGTTGCGCGCCATCACGGTCACGATTGTGCTCCCCTCGACGCCATGCGCAGCGTCAGCCATCGCCTTGCAGGCTGCCATAACCGGGTTCAGGACGGCGAGGGCGTTGTCACCGAGCCTCTTGATGATCTCTGAAGCGACATCGCGATCTTCGGTGGCTTTCACAATGTAGGGTGCAAGGTTCTTGGTGAACAAGACCGAGCCGGCTTTATTGCGATTGTGGCCCTCGTCACCCATGTGCAGCGCTTCCGAGAGCAGTGCACGGATGTCGACACCCCCGCTGGCTTCAAGCGCGTCGGCCAGCACCGGCGCCATGACCTCTTCCATCCAGCGCAGACGCTCAAGAACCTCTTCGCTGTAGGCACCATAGCGCAGCACTTTGCCGTAGCCTTCATTGAGGTTGGAGTAAGTCTTGTAATTGTGTTTCTTATCTTCCAGGATGTAGACTGACATCGACGGGCACGTCACCCCGGCCATCGGCCCCACCGTCTGGTGATCATGGCACGGTTCCAGTTTGATTTCACCGGATTCAACGAGCTGTCGGGCGCTCTCTTCATCCTTGGCTTTGCCCTCGAAAATCAACGCGCCGGTAATCGCCCCACGCATGGGTCCGGAGGCGCGTTCCCAAGTGATCGGCGGACCGGCGTGAAGGAGCAAATCATCACGCATCCCCGGTATTACATCGATCGCTTTCCCCAGACCCACAACGACCGGCTGGGACTCCATCATCCGTTCACAAGCTTCCGTGTTTGCCTTTTCGATATCCATGGTTCCTCCCCGATTCACTGTACCTGGGTTTCTGATCAAGTGATAAACGCTATTGCTTTGCCTCCTCCGTATCGATGGGTTTTGATCGACGTCCGATTTCAAAACGGGATCGAGCTTCCACCAGGCTTTGCTTATAGAGAGCCAGGTTGCGATCCTCTAGATGGTCAAATGTTTGTGGAAAATCGCTGCCCTTGGTGATGAAGCGCAGCGGGTCGGGATCCAATTTCGCCGAAACGATCTCCTCGGTGCCGCGTGCTTGAGCGAGGCGCCATGCGATCGGGTTCACGATCATGCTGTGACCGAATCCATAATTACCTACCGCATCCGGCCCGACCAGGTTGGTGGCTACGACATAAACATGATTGTCATAGGCACGTGCCGAATTGGTGATGTACCAGATGTCATAGCTGCGCTGCAGGGCAGAGGCGCGGATGATTATCTCGGCCCCCTTCACCGCTAATATCCGGGAAAGCTCGGGAAAATCACCATCGTAGCAAATGATCATCCCGATGGTACCCAATTCGGTCTCGTACACTTCCGCTTTGGTCCCAACGCAAGCCCACCCCCCGTGATGTCGTCTCTCCCACGGCGCAGGGTGGGTCTTGTCATACGTACCTATGATCTCACCCTTCGGTCCGATCAGGTTCGATGAATTGTAAACCTCCCCCCGTTCCGGCCCACGCCGATAGGAAGGCCAGACTACATGCACACCCAGATCGGCGGCTGCAGATTGAATATCCGCCGTGATCGAACCAGGCACCTCGTCCACGAGATCCCAGAGTTCCTCTGCTGTTAGCCCGGTTTCATAGCCTGTCGTGACGGTTTCCGGGAAAACGACGAGTTCGGCTTCGTGTTCACTGACCGCTTTCTTCAACCATTCAATTCCTT
>JASFUN010000184.1:0-4903 GCA_050050255.1 Anaerolineales bacterium
TTAATGCCCGCCCCGATGATGCACATTGGGTATTCCGCTGGACGACACCTCATGTCAGCCAAGATCCTGGCGATGTCACAATTTCAATGCCGGGAGGCACACGCGTTCAGGTCGTCGAAAGTTGATTGCACCCCACCCCACTGACCCGATATTCGCAGAACCCCGTTAAGGCTAGAATATAGTCATGTCAGCGTCAATCACCGTAAAAGCGGCGGCCTCACCTAATATCGCCTTTATCAAATATTGGGGAAATCGGGACCATGACCTGCGCATCCCCGCAAACCGCTCTTTATCCATGACGTTGGGTGGGCTTGAAACCGTAACCTCGATCAGCCTGCTTCCGAGCGGATCGGAAGACACCTTCACCTTGAATGGCGAACCCCAGACCGGCTCAGCGTTGAACAGGGTGTCAAGCTTCATGTCCACCGTGCGCTCACTGGCCGATCGTGTCGAGTCGGCTGCTGTCGAGAGCACGAATAATTACCCATCAAGCGCGGGCATAGCCTCGTCTGCCGCAGCGTTTTCTGCACTGGCACTTGCGGCAAGTAAAGCTTACTCCCTGGAGCTTTCCCGCAGGGAACTTTCAATACTGGCGCGGAGAGGTTCTGGTTCGGCTGCCCGATCCGTTTTCGGCGGGTTTGTCGAGATGAATACCGGCACCGGCGACGCAGATGCTTTCGCAGCCCCCTTTCTTCCAGGAGATCATTGGCACCTGCATGATTGGGTCGCCGTGATCGACCGCAGCCAAAAGAGCACCGGTTCGTCGGAAGGGCACCGGCTGGCCGAGACCAGCCCGATACAGGAAGCCCGGGTCCAGGATACCGAAAGACGCATGCGTCTTTGTCAGAAGGCACTGCAGCAGCGCGATTTTGCCACCTTCGCAGATATCGTCGAACAGGATTCCAACCTGATGCACGCGGTGATGATCACTTCGACTCCCTCGCTGCTCTATATAAGACCGGGCTCATTGGCCGTTATGCAAAGCGTTCGAGATTGGCGAAGCGAAGGTGTCGAGGTTTGCTACACGGTTGACGCCGGCCCTAACATTCACATCATCTGCACAGATCAGTTCGCTGAAGAAGTCGAGCGGCGACTTATTACGTTGGACGACGTGCAGGAACTGATACACGCTGAACCCGGCCGCGCTGCACGCTTGATCCAAAAAGAGATCGTTTGATCGCGATGATATAATTTCTACCGAACTTGAGCATATCGTAGGTGATGAACTGTGACGGATTTTCTGTTGTTTATTTTTGTGCTTGGCACGTTGATCCTGGGCCACGAGCTCGGGCATTTCCTCATGGCGAAGTGGCGGGGGGTGAAAATTGAGGAATTCGGGATTGGTTTTCCCCCGCGTCTCGCTACGCTTTTCACGGCTGGCGACACGGAATATACACTCAACTGGATCCCCTTTGGGGGCTTCGTACGCCCGGCTGGAGAAAATGACCCGGAGGTTCCAAATGGGCTGGCTGCCTCAAGCAAACTGACGCGCACACTCGTGCTCGTCGCCGGTCCAACCGCAAACATCTTGCTGGCGTTTGTCGCATTTCTATTCGCATTTAAGTTTGCCGCACCCGACGTGGATAGGGTTTTAATCACGGATGTCGTTCCCGGCTCTCCCGCGCAGACCTCGGGGGTTCTGCCGGGTGATATCGTTGAGCAAGTTGGTGGCGTTCAAATCGACAGTTTCCAGAGCCTCCAAACCGTAATTCGCGATTCGCTTGGCGAACCGCTTGAGTTTGTACTGCTGCGCGATGGGGATCTTGTCGATGTCAATCTCGTACCCCGGCAGGAATATCCAGAGGGCCAGGGTCCTATAGGCGCGACACTCGGCTACCCGCCAGATCAGCTCGGATGGTTTGAATCCGCCAGGCATAGCCTCGAATCGATCGGTGCTCAGGTTATGGCCATCGTCCGGCTCCCCGGCAGGATCTTCTCCGGGGCGGCTACCGAGCAGGAGACGCGCGTCGCAGGGTTGAAAGGCATCCACGACATGATCGCCTGGGCTAGCGACATCGACCAATCCGCACAACGCCCATTTTTCACCCTGAACATCATCGGTGTCATCAGCGTTGGCCTCGCCGTAGCAAATATGCTGCCAATACCGGCTTTGGATGGCGGCCGCCTTGTGTTCGTTTTGATCGAGGCTGTTATCGGACGGCGAGTATCACCTCGCCTTGAAGGTCTTGCACACGCCATCGGTTTCTTGCTTTTGCTGGTACTGATGGTTTATTTTAACCTTCAGGATTTCATCAACCCGATTGAGTTGCCCTGAGATGATTGCCGAAGAACTGATTGAGCTGCTTCCTAAAATCGCCAGTGAAGACTCGCCCATACCGGTCGAGGACTTCTCTGCGATCTCCGATATGGACAGCGAAGAGCTTTCTGCGTTCATGGAAGTCTGGCAGGCTCTGAGCGCAGGTCGAAAACGCGAGCTCATCCAGGAATTGGGCAAGCAAGCAGACGAACATATTGAACTCAATTTTGAGCTTATCAACCGGGCTGGTCTACGGGATGAAGACCAGAAGGTCCGCCAGACGGCAATCGCCAATCTCTGGGAATGTAAAGATGCTGACTTAATATCTGTTTACCTTGAGTCGCTGCGAGAGGATCCATCTCACGAAGTGCGCGTTGCAGCGGCTGATGCACTCGGAAGATATGTCCTGCTAGGTGAGCTCGAGGAGATACCTTCAGATCAACATCAGGCTATCGAGGATGCTCTCTTGGCTGTGATGGACACAGAAGCCATCAGCTTGCTGAGGCAATCCTGCATTGAAGCACTGGGTTACTCTTCTCGGACAGAGAGCGAACAGGTGATCGAACAAGCCTACGAAGCGGAGGATCCGGAGATCCGGAAGTCCGCAATCGTCGCCATGGGGCGCAGCTACAATCAACGTTGGGGGCAACAGGTCCTTGATCAAATGACCAGCCCCTACCCCTTGATAAGGGCCGAAGCAGCTCGAGCAGCTGGTGAACTAGAGCTCACGATTGCCATCGACCCCTTAATCGACCTGCTGGATGACGTACACAACCGAGTCCAGGAAGCGGCGGTCTGGTCCCTGGGCCAGATTGGAGGCGACCGTGCGGAAGAAGCGCTCATCGCATTCCATGACCTAACTGAGGAAGAAGAAATGCTCAAGATTATCGGGGATGCTCTAGATCATCTCGCCTTCCTCAAAGGCTCTCCGGATTTCGCATTGCTGGATTTTGAGGGCCCGGACGTGGAGTGACCCTCTTGGATCAACTCCTGTGGGTCTTTCTGGATAATTTACTTCCGATCATCGTCGTCGCTGGAGCAGGCTACCTGCTCCAGCGCTTGCTAACACTGGACCCCAAGCCACTTGTGAGCCTGAGCTATTATGTGCTCATCCCCGCTTTACAGTTCATCCTGGTCATCGATTCGGATTTAGATGGAGCCCAGATCTTATCCGTTGGTTTGCTCGCGACTGCGGTCATAGCCGCTTGTCTGACGACAGCCTGGGCGGCCTCCCGCATCTTCAGATTCCCCCCCGGGCTTACAGCTGCGGTTCTAGTTACCGCGGCTTTCATGAACGCGGGAAATTATGGCCTCTCGCTAAACAAACTCGCTTACGGGGACCAAGGTCTTGCCTGGGCAAGTATCTTCTTTGTAACCGTCACGCTCTGGGCAAACGCGCTAGGTGTTTTCATCCTTAACGCAGGTCGATCAAGTATTCGCCGGGCTCTCATCGAGACCGTCCGGGTGCCAGCGCTGATCGGCATCCTACTTGCTTTGATTTTCAAATGGCTGCCATTCGACGTTCCCGACCCGGCCTATCGTGCAATTGATTTGCTTGCTGCTGCTACAATCACCGTGATGTTGATCGTCCTCGGGATGCAAATCGGAAAATCCGGGCTTCCTGAAATCGCTGCGCCATTAGCCGTCGTTGTCTTTGTTCGTCTGCTATTCTCACCTGCACTGGCATGGTTCTTGAATACTCGCCTCCAACTCTCAGATGTCGCCCGGAACACGTCAATCATTGAAGCTGGCATGCCTTCTGCGGTCCTCACCAGTATTCTTTCCCTGAAATTTGATGTTGAACCAGAATTCGTGACCGGCGCAGTTTTCATCACGACCATACTAAGCCCGATTTCCCTGACGGTACTCCTCAGTCTTCTGCAAACATGAGATCTCTGAGACTCCTGCTCTCTACTCTCCTCGCCTGCCTGATAGTTTTTATGACGTCTGCCAACAGCCTGGCGCAGGATGCGGAGCCACCGAACCTGATTCACTCAGTGACCATCGATTTCGGGAAGTCCGTCCAATTCTCCTTATCTATCGAAGCTTCTGCTGTTCCCGTGCGGGCGGCATTATTTTTACGCCCTTCAAGCGATTCGCAGTTCAAGGCTCATATCGTCGGGCTAACATCCGACGACCCCCTACAAGTTGATATGCAGTTCAGCCCTCAGATCATCAACCTGCGTCCATTTGCCCAACTGGAATACTACTGGCAAGTTGATTTTACAGACGGAGAGGTCTCAACCACTGATCCTATCCAGGTCACTTATCTCGATACTCGCTTTGAATGGAGTGTGTTTTCAGGGGAAGAACTATCGGTCCATTGGGTCGAAGGTGGCATCGACTGGGCTCAAGATGTTTATGCGATCGCTGCATCATCACTCCCGGAGATCGAGGCAACCCTCGGCGCCCGGTCGCCAGGAAGCAGGCATCTCTACGTTTACCCTACTCAGTCTGATCTCCAGAACAGCCTGCGATTGGCCGGCATAACTCAGGCATCAGCCCACACTCTTCCAGAGCTAGGTGTCGTCCTGGTTGCGGGAGAGAACAATCCAGAGACGCTAATCCGTCTCGAGCAGGAAATTCCGCACGAACTGGTACACGTGCTGCTCTATGAGCGGATGGGTCCAGGGCTGGAAAATCTGC
>JASFUN010000185.1:0-4879 GCA_050050255.1 Anaerolineales bacterium
CCTCCGTCTCTGGTTCGGAAGCCGGATCCGATCCACCGGTGACGAATGTATAAGTCCAGCAGCCATCCAGAGGCCATTCCCGCTGCCAATGGGAGGGGAAATTGCGGTTGAGGTCGACGAGATTTTCGTTGACCCTGCCCTTATAGCTTGTAGAGCGCGCCTCCCCGTCAGGGTTAAGCGAGCGCAAAATGTAGAGCGTGATTCCAGGGGGGATCAACTCCGGGCGCGCCGTTAAAACCTGGATCACGTCATCAGCCAGAGCGATCGTATTCCACTCATAACCTCCATGCATGCCTGCGACGATCATGCGCTTAGCGGGTCCTTCTCCGAAGGGAAAGACCTGCAGTGGTCTCCCGGCGACGCTGGTTCCAATCGTCAGCGGTGTAGGTGTGCCACGGGGTGGGATGTATGTCGCCGTACTCGTCGGTACAAGGGTGGCCGTGCTGGTCGCTGTGAGTGCGAGCGTAGATGTCACGCCAGGCGTTGCTGAAGCGGACTGCACCTCGGGTGAGGGGAGTTTAGGTTCACTTGCGACCTGTGATCTGGCTCCGCAAGCCGCTGATGCCAGCGCGACAAATATCCAGCTGAGCAGCAGCAGTAGGAAGCGACGTTTAGACGCCGCGTGCCTCGATCTTGGCAGTGGATTGATCATATTTGATTACTCTAACACAAGCCATTAGATCCCGCCCATGGTCGGGGCCGATCGACGGCAGACCCCGGATGCAGCTTACAAGTGGCATCCAAATAGCTTTTCATGGTAGTCAAAACATAAGCGCTTTGCTACAATGTCAACGCTCACTTAAAGACCTTGGAAGTACTCTGGGAATTATGCCCCTCCAATCCGGTGGAATCCTACGTCATCGTTATCGAATAGAAGGTGTCCTGGGCCAGGGCGGTATGGGCGCGGTATATAGGGCGTTCGATATCAACCTGGGCGTTGCCGTCGCGGTCAAAGAGAATTTGTTCACGACCGAGGAGTACGCACGCCAGTTCAGACGGGAAGCGACGATTCTGGCAAGCCTGCGACATCCGAACCTCCCGCGCGTCACCGACCATTTTGTCATTCAGGGTGAAGGTCAATATCTCGTGATGGACTTCATCCAGGGCATTGACCTGCGCGAACGCCTGGAGAACGATGGCGCCATTTCGGAGACGGTCTGCCTACCCTGGTTCCTGGATATATGTGATGCCCTGGCGTACCTGCACAGCCGAACCCCCCCGATCCTGCATCGTGACATTAAGCCGGGCAACATCAAGATCATGCCCGACGGGCGGGCGATGCTGGTCGATTTCGGCCTGGCAAAAGTTGTAGAAACGGGCGGGACGACGACCACCGGCGCAAAGGCGATGACCCCTGGCTTCTCACCTCCCGAGCAATATGGGACTGGCCGGACGGACCCACGTACCGATGTCTATTCCATGGGCGCGACCCTGTACGCTGCGCTCACCGCTTCCATACCGGAGGATTCCCTCGAGAGGGCGATGGGTCGTGCCGATCTAACGCCTGTGCGCAAGCGCAACCCACAGGTCAGTCAGGCGCTGGCACGTGTCGTGGCCAAGGCGTTATCGGTGGATCCAGTCGACCGCTACCAGTCCATACCTGAACTTGCATCAGCGCTCGGTTCTTCAAGCCGGGCCACGAACCCCACCGTAGTGCGCAGCTATCCAAACCTGCAGCGTACAATTGTCCCTGAAGAATATGAGCCGGAGATGGAAAACGAGGTGACCGAGCCTCCTTCCAGTCCAGTCCGCGAGGCCAGGCGGATACCCGTACGTTGGGTCGCCGCCGGGATCGGGGCGGTCCTGCTCGTGCTGGGTGGCGTGTTCGGAGGACCGCGCATCGCACCCGTGCTTGCAGCGGTCTTCAACCCGCCTGCACAAAGCGAACCCCCTGTTCCCGGCGAAGCCAGCGAGCAACCCGGTGCTGTCGTCGAGAACACCGTTACGCAGGCACCTACCGACACTGCTGCCCCTTCTGCAACGGTAGAACAGACCGAGGCAGTTGTCGCAGCGACGACTCCCACCGTGGCAGGTCCACCGACCGCAACCCCGACAGGAGGCGGCATCGGCCAGATCGCGTTCGCCTCCAACCGCTCCGGTAAAACTCAAATCTACCTGATCAACATCGATGGAACGGGGATCCGGCAGCTGACCAACCTCAATGACGGGGCATGCCAGCCGGCGTGGTCGCCATCCGGCGAGCAGCTGATCTTCACCTCACCTTGTCGCCTCAATCAGGATACTTATCCTGGATCGAGCCTGTGGCTGATCGATGTCGATCGTGAGGGCAATATCACCGATCCGGTCCAGCTGCGAACCGCACCGGGCGGGGATTTCGACCCCGCATGGAATCCCAATGGCGGCCGCATCGCCTTCACCTCCCTGCGTGATAACCGCCCGCAGGTCTACAGCATGAACCTGGATGGAACTGGATTGGTCAATCTCAATGACGACCTGGCTCACAACCGGCAACCTTCATGGTCGCCAACCGCAACCCAGATTATTTTCACGAGTGCACGTGGTGGCCAGACCGAGCTTTGGCTTATGCCTGCCGATGGCGGCGAGGTACAGCGTTTTACGCCAGGGGTTGATGGTGAGGATACGTTTGCTTCTTGGTCCCCTGACGGGACGCTGGTCCTGTTTGAACGCTTGATCAACAACTTCTCGCGCTTGATTGTGGCGCCCTTTGAGGATCGGGGGACGCGCCTATCCAGGGTTTGTCCTCAAGGTGAGTACGCTTCGCAACCGATGGCAGAACCAAGCTGGTCGCCCGATGGTCAGTGGATCGTCTTCGAGACTTGGCCGGATGGCATCAACCACAACATCGCTATTGCGAGGTCGAACTGCTCGAATTATGGATTGGTGACGAGCGATCCCGGCCTGGATTTCGATGCCGAATGGCGTCCGTTCCCGTAGCTGGCCGCCCCTTTTCGTTTACCCAGGAGTCCCAGTCGTAAAAATTAAGATGTGAGAAGTGTCAGGTTACACACTGGAACTCTGTACTTGCCCAGCCTTGTGGAGATCGTGCATAATCTTTGTGCAGGTTAGCACAATTCGAATCGGTCAGGACTACTCGCGTCGAGTAGCCCTTTCCGCGTTACGGACTCGAACTGATCACACACAAAATTAGGGAGCAAAACATGACCGCAAAAATCATAGATGGCAGAGCGATAGCTAAGGAACTGCGCGAATCCGTCCAAAAGGGGGTTGAAGAACTGGTTGCTTCTGGCGGGCCGCGCCCAGGTCTGGCAACGGTGCTTGTTGGTGACGATCCGGCTTCACATACTTATGTACGTATGAAGCGAAAGGCTTGCGCCGAGGTCGGGATTGAATCGTTCCACCACGAGCTGCCAGCCGATGCGACTCAGGAGCAGGTAGAGGGGCTCGTCAAGGAATTGAATGCCGATCCTGAAGTGCACGGAATCCTGGTTCAGCTTCCTTTGCCGGCGGGCCTCGACGAAGAGGCCGTACTGCGTGCGATCAGTATCGATAAGGATGTCGACGGTTTCCACCCGGTCAACATCGGCCGTTTGGCTCAAAAAGGGCGTGAACCTCAGTTTGTCCCCTGCACGCCAGCGGGTGTGATGATCCTGCTTGAAAAAGCGGGGGCCAAGTTGGAGGGGGCGCGCGCGACCGTACTCGGCCGGTCCAACATCGTTGGTATGCCCGCTGCGCTGCTGCTTGTGAAAGCGAACGCCACCGTTCAGATTTGCCATTCACGCACCAAGGATCTGCCGGCACGCTGCCGTGAAGCGGATGTTCTCATCGCCGCGATCGGCCGCCCTGATATGGTCAAGGGCGATTGGATCAAGCCCGGGGCGTTCGTTATCGACGTGGGGACCAACCGTGTGGATGATCCTTCGAAGGAAAAAGGCTACTATCTCACTGGAGATGTCGATTTCGAGGAAGCTAAAGAGGTCGCTGGAGCGATCACACCCTCCCCGGGTGGCGTTGGACCCATGACGATTGCAGGGCTTTTGAATAACACACTCACAGGCGCGAAACGCTCAGTCGCCTGAACATCACGTAACCTGACCTCACGCCGGCCGAGAATCGGCCGGCGCGTGGTTTAAAGTGAAAGCCCCATCGCACCCCAGGACACAGACCACTTCGGATGAGGAGCTGACACAGAGATGCTGGGGGGATGAGGGCAGGCCAGGGGAAGTAAGCCTGTAGTACAATGGACTGGCAAGTTTACAAAGTGAGAAGGTCCCCATGGTAGGGACCTTTTGCTTTTCGAAAGGGAGATCGCCATGCTCATCGAGCTGAGCCCGAGCGGCGTCGGCTTCGATTTTCTGGTTTTCTGGGGGATCGCCAGAGCGATTCTACAGGGCAACAGCCCTTACTCGATTCCAGGTTCCTTCTACCCGCCTGCGACTTCCTATCTTTTCACACCGCTTGCTCTTGTGCCGCCCGAAATATCTTTCATCGCCATGACGCTGTTGAGTTGTGCAGCCTTCGCAACGGTCATCAAAAAACCAGCAGATCTCGTCTGGCTGCTGTTCTGGCCGGTCGGTCAGGTACTTTACAGCGGGCAGACCTCGCTGCTTTTCGTGCCTTTGATCGCGCTGATCGCCAGCCAGGATCGGCGCGTTTCCGCCATAGGTGCAGCGCTGCTCACGTTGAAGCCGCAAATCGCGATCATCATTCTCCCCTGGTATGTCGTCCGCTGGGTGATCGATGACCGGCGCAGGCTCGCGTATTTCATCAGCGCCTCCTGCGCCGTGCATCTCTGGCCGTTGCTTATCCGCCCGGGGATATTTATCGAGTGGTTCAATACGATGGGATTGGGTATAAGCCACAAGGCCATCATCAGCTCGGGCATCTGGCTGTTCAAAGGATACCTGCCAACCCTGGTGCTGGTCGTGCTTTCACTAGC